>JASIEN010000066.1 GCA_030045935.1 Candidatus Sulfotelmatobacter sp. | reverse complement strand
AGCGGGGTTCCCAAGAGTTGGGAATATTCAAACGTGTAAACGCCGGTTGCCTGATGATGGATAAAGTACAGCGCCAGGATGGCGATAAGCATCAGCAGTCCGCTGCACTGGGTAAACAGAAAAAACTTTACGGCTGCGTAGACGCGCCGCTCATGTCCCCAGATGAGGATCAGGAAATACATGGGGATGAGCATCAGCTCCCAGCAGAAATAGAACAGGAACAGGTCGACTGCCAGGAATACGCCCGCGATTCCTGCCAGAACCCAAAGAAGGTTGAAGTGGAAAAAGCCGACTTGCTCGGTGATCTCAGTCCAGGACGCCAGTACAGACATGACGCCGAGGAAGAAGGTGAGCACCAGCAGCAACAAGCTAAGGCCATCGACCGCGAGATGAAAATGGATGCCAAAGCTCGGGACCCAATTCCAGTCGACCTCGTCAAGCCACGGCTTCGCTTCGTTTAAATGTCCGCGGATCCAGATGACCACCGCCAGGACAAAATCCAGGCCGATAGCGATTAGCGAGATCCATCGCGTCAATTGTGGGTTCCAGCGTGCTGCCAGCCAGGCAGCGAAGCCGGCAATCAATAAAATGCCAATCAGATAAACCAGAATCATTTGAGTAACACCACTGCGATGAACACCACTGAGCCTGCGGCCACGCTCGCTGCGTACCAGCGGACCCGTCCGGTCTCCGTATCGCTCAATCCCCGATAGAACACTTGAGTGAGCCATGCGATGCCGGTGTAGAAGGCATCGACGAAATCACCCTTGTTAATTTGGGTTGCCCAGATGAAAGGCTGCACAAAGACTTTGTCGTACATCCAGTCAAAGCCCCAGTCGGCAAACCACCATTGGTGCAGCATGCGTCCGATCGGGTTTGCGACCAGAACGTCCGCCAGGTTGCGTTTTTGAAGATGGAACAAGTACGCGAAGTAAAGACCAACCAGAAAAATAAGTCCGGCAATCACTTCGGACCAGATCTCTGTAAGACCGCCGGTCTGAATCTCGACCGTCGACGGCAAGGCTGATCCCAAAAACCCAAACAGAGGCTGTTTCAAATATCCACCGACGATAGAAAGAAAACCAAGCACAACCAGGGGCATCGTCATCCGGAAACCGGGGCGCTTGGTCACCGGAATGCCTAACGGGCCGAAGAAAACGCGAAAGATCATTCGAAATGTGTAGAGCGCAGTCAGCAGTGCCCCGATGATTCCCGCAAGCCACAGTGCTGGGTGTCCGTTCTGCGCCGACCCCGCGTCCCAGATGATCAAATCCTTGCTGAAGAATCCGGCGGTGATGAAAGGCAGGCCCGCGAGCGAACAGCCCGCAATCAGGAAGGTCCAGAATGCCACTGGTAACTCTTTGCGCAGGCCGCCCATGCGAAAGATACTGTGCTCCTCATTTAGAGCATTAATGATCACACCGGCGCCGAGGAACAATAGGGCTTTGAAGAACGCGTGGGTCATGAAGTGGAACAGGGCCGCCTGCCATGCGCCCACGCCGAGCGCAAGGAACATGTAGCCAATCTGACTGATGGTCGAATAGGCGAGGATGCGCTTGATGTCGTGCTGCGTCAGCGCGCTGAAACCGGCGAGCAGCAATGTGCACGCGCCTACAACGGCCACCGCCAACTGAGCTGCCGGCGCAAGAGAAAATAAAACGTGCGTCCGCGCGATAAGATAAACGCCCGCGGTCACCATCGTCGCGGCATGAAGCAGTGCGCTCACCGGAGTAGGGCCGGCCATCGCATCCGGCAACCAAACCTGCAAAGGGAGCTGCGCGGATTTGCCCACTGCGCCTCCCAGCAATAGAAACGCCGCCACTACCGCGTAAGAGGATCCAGAGGGCCACTGCGCGGAAGCTCGCTGCATAAGATCCTGAATCCCGAGCGTGCCGAGCCGGGTGAATAGCAGAAACAAACCCAGCATCATGGCAGTGTCGCCAATGCGGGTGAGGATGAAGGCCTTCTGAGCCGCTCGCCCATTCGCCGGATCGCGGTACCAAAATCCGATCAGCAGATAACTGCACAAACCAACCCCTTCCCATCCCAGATAGAGAAGGAGCAGATTGTTTCCCAGCAGTAGGGTCAGCATCGACGCGACGAACAGATTCATGTACGCGAAGAACCGGCTGTAACCATCGTCGTCAATCATGAATTCGGCTGAGTAAACGTGAATAAGGAAGCCAACGAACGTAACCACCAGCAGCATCAGCAGCGACAGTGAATCGAGGTAAAGGCCGATCTGTGGTCGAAAGCCGCCTACGTCGATCCACGTCCAAAGAAATTGTGTGTATGCATTTCCCGCTGGTGGAGTGTGTAAGAAGCCAATCGCCACCAGAATCGTGATTACGAGGGAGACGCCGATCGAGCCCACACCGATAATGGCAGCCCTTCTTTTCGACAAGCGGGAACCGAGCAACGCGAGTATTAGCGCGCTTGCGAAAGGCAACGCAGGAATGAGCCACAACAAACCGATCACGTCAGCCCCTCATGTCGCTCAACTCATCCACATCGAGCGATTTGTACCGGTGATAAATCTCGAGCACGAGTGCCAGACCCACCGAAACCTCGGCCGCCGCCGTCGCCAGAACGAACAGAAACATTACCTGTCCGTCGGCTTGATGCCATCGAGCGCCGGCAACCACAAATGCCAGGCC
>JASIEN010000776.1 GCA_030045935.1 Candidatus Sulfotelmatobacter sp. | reverse complement strand
CTTTGGTGCAGGATCTTGAGTTAGACACGCTCTTTGCTGGAATGGCTGCCGGGGACACGTTCTTGCTTGAAGTGGCGAAGGATGCTGTTTTGCAGAGTCTCCGTGATCCGGATGAGATCCTGTATCGACAGCACATCCTTGCCGATTGCATGAAGCAGCCTGACATTGTTCGCGGGATGTACGACATTGCCATCGAGGCAATTGAGCGCGAGAGGAAGATTTGGGGCTGGATGTCCGTGAGATACCCCGAGGGAACTCTTCATCGTTCTATTGAAGTGCTGCACATTTTTGTAGATCTTCTCAAAAGGCTGAAACGGATTGCTGATGAGCATGGCGCACAATTCCGTTCCGAAGGGTTCACGCGGCTGTTTGAAATGTTTGTCACGGAACTTGACGACGAATACATCAGGATGGTTGAGGACCATTTACAGCGCCTAGCATTTAACAACGGCATTCTCTTGAGCGCGGAACTTGGTAAGGGTCAGAAGGGAATAAACTACGTTCTTTGCCAGCAACCGGATATAAGACAGACCTGGATCGAGCGAGTTCAGAGTTGGCTGAGGCAATTGACGGGTAGCAACGGCTCTGGCTACATATACGAGATCGCAGATCGCGATGAAGGCGGTTTCAGGGCATTGTCGGAGCTCAGGAGTGAAGGCATCGCAAAGACGGCCGCTGCACTCGCTCAGTCGACCGAGCACATTCTCAGTTTCTTCAACGTGTTGCGATTGGAAGTAGGTTTTTACCTGGGCTGTTTGAATTTGCGTCAGCAATTGACCGCGAAACGTGAATCTACCTGTCTTCCGGAGCCCTTAGCTGCGGGCGATCCGCTCCTTTGTGCCCGTGGCCTTTACGATGTCTGTTTGAGCCTGAGCACGGAGGGCAGGGTAATTGGGAACGATGTGGCTGCCGACAAGAAGGCTCTCGTGATAATTACTGGTGCTAACAGAGGGGGCAAGTCAACGTTCCTGCGCAGTCTCGGCCTGGCGCAACTGATGATGCAGTGCGGCATGTTCGTGCCGGCCGAGTCTTTCCGGGCCAATGTGTCTCATGGCATCTATACTCATTTCAAGCGGGAAGAGGACGCCACCATGCGAAGCGGGAAACTCGACGAGGAGCTCCGCAGAATGAGCTCCATTGTGGACTTGATCACCCCAAGCAGCACTGTACTGCTTAATGAGTCATTCGCTTCGACAAATGAACGGGAAGGCTCGGAGATCGCGAGACAAATCGTCCGGGCTCTGCTGGAGAGCGGCGTCAGAGTGATTTATGTAACTCACATGTTCGATTTGGCACGAGGCTTTTATCTCCCGAGGATGGATAGCGCCCTGTTCCTTCGAGCAGAGAGGCTTTCTGACGGCCGGCGGACTTTCCGCCTCATTGAAGGCGAACCGTTGCCGACGAGCTATGGCCAAGATTTGTACGCTCGCATTTTCGGGCCGCCTCCCGAGGATATGTTTCCCGCTTCCGCCTCACGAACCGTTAGCCAAGGTCCAACTCAGTAAATCAAGTTCTATCGGTGGCCAGCCGCGGATAGAAAATGGGCCACAACGTCAATCCGGATGGGCGCAAACTTGATGTGCTTGCCGCTAACATAAAGAGGGTTAGTCGCCAACCTGCACATCTCAGTGATCTGTCCGGGATTACCCTGGGCGGAATCGAGTACCTTCTTCCGAAACTCGACCAAGTCGAGCCGTTCAAGACCGAATCTCTTCGCTACCAGATCAAACAGCTGCTCTGAATCGCTATGGTTCAGAGGCCCAACGTGAAGAATTGTGCGCGGGTCCCAAAATAGGCGGCCAAGCGCTCCGAGGGACCCCATGTCGCGCGCGGAGGCGATGATCGCCATGCCGCGAACGAAATAGAGTCTTTGAAGAAACCTGTACATCGGGAAACTTGCGCCATCTATGCCATCGAGAATGATCGTCAGCGGTTCTGCCTCCAGAGATGTCCAGAGGAGCCCTTTCAGGTGAACGCTGGTTTGCTTGGAGAGCCATTTTTCAACGTCCGGGCCGGCTTTTGCGCGCCGGCGTAAAGCCCTGTGTTTCGCTGCCAGTAGACAGCGAGCAAGATCCACTAATAATTGATGTAGGCTCGACGAGTATTGGACTTGCACGAGTTCTCGAACATTGTGTAGCTCGGCAATCACGGATTTAATCAGAGCCGTCTTACCCGCACCGCCAGATCCGGTGATAAGCAGGGATTCGCGGTTCTTGATCGCCGCCTTCAAGCGTTCCCGCTCTCCGAATGCGCCTAGCAAAGGAAAAGCAGGTTCCATGGAGAGATTCTCTATTTGACGATGAGAACACTGCAATGAGCCACCCTAGCCAGGTTCTGCGAGGTTCCTCCCCAAAGGTGCTCGTAAACCCGCGAGTGGCCGTGATAGCCGATTACTAAGAGATCGAAGTCGCCAGCCTTGGCAAAATCAACAATCGCCTTCACTTCATGGCCCGCAACGACAGACGTCTCGATCGCGACATTGTGCAGCGCAGCCCGCCTCTTAGCTTGCGCGGCGAGTTGACCAAAGTACGTGTCCTCTGCATCTTTCTCTTCGTCGACTTCAAGCATCGTTTCCGCATACTGAGGTATATCTTCCTCCACGCTGACCATATGCAGGTTCGCCTGAAGTTTCGCGGCCAATTCCACCGCTACATCGAACGCTTGTTGGGCACCCTCGGAGCCGTCATGCGCAACCAGGATTTTTTCAAACACTTGAAGCGCCTTTGGCCTTT
>JASIEN010000775.1 GCA_030045935.1 Candidatus Sulfotelmatobacter sp. | reverse complement strand
GATCCCGGCACGCGTCAATGTGAAACAGTCCCCATCGCGCGCACCCTGGCGCTAGGCTCACAAAAAAAAGGCCTGCCGAAACCGGCAGGCCTTGTACTACTCAGTCAGGGAGTGGGCACCTACTGCGTACAACCATCGAAGTATGCGCATCCTGAATCAAAGAAAGCAATTGCGTACCTTCCATCAACCTCACCCGGGTCCTGGTAGGAGATGACCTCGCTATCCTGGTCATTCACCATTTCGGCGTTTACGTATGTGGCTGCCGTTGCCCCGGGATAGAACAGTTTGTCATTGTAGGTGTAAGCATAGGAGCTGAGACTGTAGGTCGAGACGTAGTTCGCGAGCGGGTAGAAGTCGTCGTTCTCGCAGCACGGACGCTCGACAATCCACTCAGCGCTGTTTCCGATTGCACCGGGGCCGCTTTGATACGTCAGGCCGTAACAGCCACCGTAATCGAAGGTTTCATCGATGACACAAACCACCTGTTCGTTGGTGCCACCATAGTTAACGGATTCTACGAACACTTCATCGCCCGGGTTGTTGAAATACTCCTGTTGCCCACTGTAGGCGGGAGTGTACTCGTAGGGGTCGAAGATGCAAATTACACTGTAACTCGGGTACCACTCAATCCAGTCACAGTAGAATTGTCCGACGGTTTCATAATCGTCGAAGCACCACGCCTCTGACAGGGTGCCACCCTGAATCACGTCACCGCTGCCAAGGCCGTCGATACCATTCCACGAAACCTCGATGTCGTACAGGTTGTCGCAAATGTAGCTCTCGACGTAACCATTTTCCAGGCCGCTGGTGTTGAACGCTTCCTCGGCGACTGGGCTGCCCAGGTCAGAGACGACATAGAAGAAGGAAGTTGTATCCTTAAACGCCTTGTTCTTGTTAGTGGCAGCGACACCGCTCCAGTTGTAGTAGTACTCAGTGGTTTGCGCCGCTGAGATGTTCCCGGATACCTTTGGGGCTGAGGCTGGCTTCGCCGCGGCGCTGCTGAATGGCATCGCCTTAATCTTCATGGGATCGATGCGGTGCGTCATGTGACTTACCGCTCGCGCCCATTGGTTGTAGTGCGGATCAGAGGCGGCGGGCCGGATGGGATAGCCATAACGCGCCAGATCCAGGTCTGACGCCTTCAGAGGATCGAAGCCCTTTGGCGGAGCCTGAAATGTATAGACCCCAGGTACCGCGGTTGGAACGGTGGCCGACTTATAGGTCATATCGCGGATGGCATCCTTGTCAGTTGCCACCGCTGGGAGACTGCAGAACGTCACAGCTACCACTGCGACCAACAGCATCGCAAAGATTCTATACTTCATAATTGTTTTCTCCTTAGAATGTTCCTTTTTTCGTCGTACTCCATTTAAAGCAAGGGTTGAGCTTTCTCGCAGAACCTCCGGAGAATCGACCGGCATCCGTGCGATCCTGCACTTGCGCCGAGCAAACCCCGGAATAGTACGCGATTCAGCGAGCAACGAGTTGTTCTCGTCAGCCTGCCGTACCTGAAAAAGCCTGAGCGTTTATGCGCAAGGGCCCCCGCCCCTCCGGGCGCGCGTTTCCGGGGAGGCTATAACACAACACGGAACGATGACCGCGCAGAACTCTGCTTGCGGTGCAGTGCTGCGCGTTTTTGGACGGGAAGAAATCGAGCCAGGGAAGTTAGCCCAGACTGTGCGGATTAGCGTTCCCCGAGCAACCGCAACCAAGTCTGATTCAAACTCGACGCGGGCATCATGCGATTGTTCCGGGAAATTGTCAATAGGGAAATCAAAATATTTTTGTGAATACCGACAAAATGGTATTGCCGGGACCAACTTTGCGAAACAAAAGAGCACTTAATGTGAAAGAAAATGCAACAGTTGGGACGATGGGCGCGACCTGCCATGCGCGATGGACCCTCGGGATGCGCTATGAAAAGGGAATGCGCGCGGCGTTTTTATCTCACGTTCGCAGGCTCCGAGGAGCCGCAGCAGGAGACAAAGAGATTCATTACCGGGGGCGCGGTTCGAGCCGATGCAATGTCCGATAACAGGTATTATGTAAAGTCAGGATCATGCAATCACTTCCACCGCGTTGGGTGCCAGGCGCGCGATTCCGCGATCCATCGTAGCTAATCTCCCCTTGTTGTGTACGGCTAGCGCAATCAGATAGGCGTCTGTTATCTGGCGATGACCAGCAATTTTTCCAGACGCGAGTTGTAGGGCTTCCTGCAAGTTGATTGCATCGCTCCAAAACTGATGTGCTGGATGCGCCAAGCTACGGCCGAGCAGAAGTATGGCGTCAGCAGGAGTTATGGCATTTTCGGAAAAGGAAGGGTTAGACAGGGTTCGCACGAGTGCCATTTGTGTAAGGGGGCACGTTGCCCAACCTCGCGACGCGTGACCGGCAAACCAGCGGCCGGCCAATCCATGGTCAGAGTGATCCGGCCAAGCTAACGCAATCATGACATTCGCGTCCAGCAGGTAAGCTGACACTAAATTTCATCCGCCAGGAGCTGTTTTACTCGTTCGCGAGTAATCTTTTTACCGCCCGCAGGCAAAACCACGGTGCAGAATCCGTTTTCCATTCGCATCTCTACGGGAGCATGGACGCCGCGGCGCATTAGCTCTGAGGCGGCCTTACCCAGATCGATCGAGCGGGTCTGTGAATAATCAAGCAGGATTTCGCGGGCATCATCGTCGAGGTTTAGCGTGGTGCGCATAACATAAGAATGATGTCATCAGCGCGGTATGGATGTCAAGCAATAACGATGAGCATCAAAGGAAAGCCACTGGTGCGGCAGGAACAATTCACATCTTGTATTTCCCTAAATCCTCGTCGTTCAAGCCTTCCAGGTATTTGCGCAGCTCTTCCGCGGTCACGCGATCGGACATGCTGGCCGCTTGCTTGGAATTCTTTAGCACCAGTTCATCGACGAAGATCGGACAATCCACGCGCAACGCCAGAGCCAGCGCGTCCGAGGGGCGCGAGTCGACGCTGATGACTTCCCCGCCGCGCTCTAACCAAATAACCGCATAAAACGTATCTTCGCGCAGCTCGGTCACAACAACTTTATGGACATGCGTTTCAAGGCCGGTGAGAACGTTCTTGATCAAGTCGTGCGTCATGGGTCGCGGCGTGCACACTTTTTCCATCTCCAGGGCAATCGCGTTTGCCTCGTAAACGCCTACCCAGATCGGCAGTACGCTGTCGCCAGAGACGTCCTTCAGGATGACGATGGGCATGTTCGAAACCGGATCCATCAACAGGCCACGGATTGTCATTTCTAGTTCCATTCGAGCTCCTTCTGCGCCGTCGCAGTGCCGGCCTCTGGCTGCCACGAGGACGTCTCGCCCTCGCCCCGCGTATCGACTTCGCTCAGGATAGACGCCGACGCTGCAATCACCGTTCTTCGCCTCTTATACCACTAATTCCCCCAAAAGACTGTTGGGAAAACTCCCCATCACACGCACGGGAACATAGGTTCCCACTTCGGGCGATGCTTCTGTGGGGGCCTCGAAATTCAGCGTCTTGTTCTGACTGGTGCGGCCAATCCACTGTGAGCGCGCTTCATTCTTGCCTTCAACCATAACTTCCAGAATGCTTCCTATGTATTTCTTATAGCTAGCCGTTTGGATCGCCTTCTGCTTTGCCATCAGGACTTCGAGGCGGCGCGCTTTCTCTGCGTCGGGAACCGCGTCTTCCAGCGCCAGTGCGGGCGTATTCGGCCGCGGCGAATACTTAAAGGAAAAAACGCCGTCGTAGCCGACTTCGTCCAACAGGGTCAGGGTTTCCATGAAATCCGCTTCCGTTTCGCCGGGA
>JASIEN010000774.1 GCA_030045935.1 Candidatus Sulfotelmatobacter sp. | reverse complement strand
GATCTCTGAAGCGACGTCATCACGTTCGCCTGGTCCTGCCGCGTTCGATTCTGGCTCAGTTTGAACTTGCCGTCGATTTTCGTGGCTGTGATCTCGAAGCCCACGATACCGTTCAGCATCTTTTCGCGAAAGCCCTGTCGTAAACTTTCCCACTGTTCGCGATAAGCAGGTTCGAATGTTTGCATGAGTTCATCGAGCATTCCAAGCACATCGCCCTCGGATGCGAATATCCGCGCTTCTCCATAAACATGCACAGCCGCGTAATTCCACGTGGGGACGCTCTCGCGAGCCACGTAGTTACCGGGTGAAATGTAAGCATGCGGCCCGTGAAAAATCGTAAGACATTGCGGCTGCTGTTCTAGATACCGCCAATGCGGATTTGCCTTGGCAACGTGGCCCCGGAGCAACAGTTTTTCTTGGCTTGCATTGACAAACAGCGGCAGGTGCGTGGCATAGGGGCCATCGTCAGCTGGAGAGATCAAAATGGCAAACGGATTCGCTCGCATAAAGGCAATCGCCTCTTCCTCATGCCGCACGCGAAAATGTTCGGGAATGTACACAGTCTGAGTTTTTCTCCTTACTGAACCGGTCTCTCTTTCTTGCGCACGTGCACGAGCCTTTCCACCTCCGCGATCACGACTCTCTGCTCATCTATCACTTCGACAGTAAACACCGGCTCGTATTTGGGCAGCGTCTTCAGCCTCTCGCGAACATCATCAATCTGGCTATCGTTAAGCCGGAATTCCGCACGCACAGTTCCCCGGCCGGGCTTGCGATAGCGGATAGTCGCGGATTTGTCCCAGACAATGTAGTCCCGCCCCAGATGATGCATCAACATCAGCATATAAAACGGATCGGTCATGGCAAACAGCGATCCGCCGAAGTGCGTGCCCACGTAATTCGCGTTCCACCAGCGCAGCTTCATTTCCACGTCGATGGCCTTCATGTCTGGAGCAACATGGACAATCCGAATGCCTGCGCCGAGAAATGGTGGGTAAAGATTAATCCGGCGGCTCAGAGCGCGAGACTCTTTGCTGCCGCCTAGAAGTTGGAGGAGGACAGAACGGTTCATCTCAGTCTTTGGGGTGATTCCCCCGCTTTCTTTGCGGCCTCTGCACTGCGATGTAAGTGACCGTATCCCAGGAGTTGTGGATTCCAATGAACAACAACGCTAGCGATACAGCAGCAATCAGAAACAGGCCCGATGCCGAATTTTCATTCATCAGAAATGCCGCAGCTGCCAGGACCGCGTACACCACAATCGGCAGCCAGCCAAACCACATCCAATCTCCCCAATCGGGCTGGTATGCGGTTTGCTTCTTCGCATGTCGCATGGCACTAAGAGCGTATACCACTCCGCCGACGGCACATGTGCCAAAGAGTAGCGCCGGACTTTTCAGATCATGCCAGGGGCAAGTGGCGATGGCCGAGATCAACAGAGCCATACAGAAATGAACTGCAGTAGGCGAGCCGAACGCGCGAATCTCGCGCATGCTGCTCGCGATATCAGCCTGCGCAATCAGCGTGATGACCACGAATTGCAATCCGGTAAGCGCCCCGGCTGAGGAGCCGACAATGACATAGAAATTCTGCCAATTTGTAAGTGCGGTCAGTGCAGGTTCTCCCATCTCAGGCAGTTCCTTGCCGCCAATGATATTAGAGCATCGCGGGTTGTTGCGCTCCGCGCAGAGAAATCCTTGTTAGGTGGGTGGGAGACGGTGGGAGAAAAATGATGTGTTCACGGTTGTGGTACAACCGCAATCCCGCGGCCATAGACGGACTCGAGAATTCGGTCTCCTCCCCGCGCCAGCAAGGCCGCGCCCGCATCATTACCGAGTTTCTCGGGATCGTCGATTCTGCCCTCGCGTGAGTCGCGCAGCACTTTGGACCCGTCAGGGTCGGCGACCAGGGATTCAAGATGCAGCTTGCCGTTCCGCATCTCCGCAAATGCGCCGATCGGGACCTGGCAGCCTCCACCAAGACTATTGAGCAAAGCTCGTTCGCAGGTCGTGGCCGCGCGGGCTTTGGCATCGTCGAGGAATTGCAGCAGTTCGCGTGTTTTCGCGTCAGCTTCTCGGATTTCAATGCCCAATGCTCCCTGACCGGCGGCGGGGCACATGATTTCGGCCGGGATGATCTGCCTGATCAGTTCGGTTTTGCCCAGGCGCTTCAGGCCAGCCGAAGCGAGAATGACAGCCTTGTATTCCCCCTGCTCCAGCTTGCGCAGGCGCGTATCGACGTTGCCCCGCAAAGGATGAATTTCCAGATCAGGCCGAATCGCTTTTAGTTGCGCTTGTCGACGCAGGCTAGACGTCCCAACGCGCGCGCCGTTCGGCAGATCGTTGATGTCCGAGTAATGCCGCGAGCAGAAGGCATCGCGCGGATCTTGTCTTTCTGTAATAGCGGCGATTTCGAATCCCTTGGGAAGCTCGGTCGGCAAATCCTTCAAAGAATGCACCGCAAGGTCAACTCGTCCGGCAGCGAGGGCTTCTTCGATTTCTTTGGTGAACATGCCTTTGGTGCCGACTTTGGCGAGCGCAACATCAGTAATTTTGTCGCCGGTGGTATGGATGATTTCGATCTCAACTTCGTGTCCGCGACCACGGAGAAGCGCAGAAATGTGGTTGGCTTGCCAGAGGGCGAGTTGCGAGCCACGGGAACCGATACGAAGGTAGGCCATTAATGGCCCGCTCCCACTTCGTTTTTGCTGCCTGAGTTCTGCTCTGAAGCTTGCTTCTCTTTGGCTTGCAGGTTGAATAACCTTCGCACCACGTCAATCACCGTGGTCGCTTCTGATTCACGCGCTGCGGATTTCAAGGTCGTAATCGGAGTGTGCATCACTTTGTTTATGATCCCACGCGTCAGCGCTTCCACTGCCATTTCCTGTTCCGCCGTGAGCGCGCCCATGCGGCCGCGCACGCGATCGATTTCCGCCTGACGAATCGTCTCCAGATGGTCTTGCAGCGAAACGATGGTTGGCACTACATCGGCAGTATGTGACCGCGCCTCAAACTTTTCGACTTCGGCTGTAATGATGGCTTCAGCGCGTTCCGCCTCTTTACTGCGGTCGGCGATGTGGCCGGCAACGGCTTGCTGCAGATCGTCGATATCGTAGACGAAGATGCCGTCGAGATCAGCCATTTCCGGCGCAACGTCGCGCGGCACCGCGATGTCGATAAAAAACATCGGCCGGTTCTTGCGGCGGGAGAGAAACTGCTCGCCATGCTCGCGGCGGAAAATTGCATGCGGCGCCCCGGTCGAGGTAATCACGATATCGGCTCGGTCGCACGAGTTGTACAGATCTTCAAACTTGATCGCTTGCCCGTTAAATCTTTGCGCCAGCCCGATGGCGCGATCATACGTGCGATTGGCAACAAAGATTGAAGCACAACCATGCGCGACTAAATGCCGGGCCGCCAATTCGCTCATTTTCCCGGCTCCGACGATAAAAACATTCTTGCCCGGCAGGTTCCCGAAAATCTTTTTCGCCAGCTCCACCGCTACAGAAGCAATCGAAACCGAAGAAGAC
>JASIEN010000773.1 GCA_030045935.1 Candidatus Sulfotelmatobacter sp. | reverse complement strand
ACGCGGGCTTTAGCCCCGGATTCCGAAGTAACAGTGGTAATCCATCCCGTATCGTAGGTCTGGCCGCCGCTGGTGGGATAGAAAGCGGTCCGGTCAAGAACGAGCGCGGGTCGCGGCCTTTCGATCGTATCGCGGACTTCGGCCTCGAAATTATAGAGAAAAGAATCCTGGTAATAGAGGCGATCGGTCATACTGGTTCTTAGCATATCGCGCTTTTCGCCACAAAGGGCGCGACGTCATCCCGAAAGAAACATTTCTTCTCACGGCAGGCATGAGGGCCACAGGTAATCTTCAGACTCCTGCGCCGGATGTTATCTTTAACGAAGTTTCACGCTACAGGCTTCCCTGAATGGACGTACTGCAAAAACTGTTCCTGCAGCACTTCGGAGCGCCGCCGGCACGTGTTCAGGCGTTGCAAGGGCAACTGGGCGGGTCGGGTCGCAATATCATCCGCCTGAGCAACGATCACGCCAGCGCGATCGGAATTCTGTATGGCGTCCGCGAAGAGAATGCAGCTTTCCTCGAATTTTCGCGTCACTTCCGCCGTCACGGACTGCCAGTCCCGGAAATTTACGAAGAGGACCTCGAAAACGGCGCCTATCTGGAAGAAGACCTCGGGGACCTAACGCTCTTCGATCTTCTGTCGAAGAACCGTGAGGGAGACAAGGTTGCTCCGCAGGTGATTGAAGCCTATCGCAAAGTTGTAACTTTTCTTCCGCGTTTTCAGATCGAGGCCGGCCGCAATTTGAACTATAGCGTGTGCTATCCACGCGGAAGTTTTGACCGCCAATCGATCGCGTGGGACCTGAATTATTTCAAATACTATTTCTTGCGACTGGCGGGCATTCCCTTCAACGAACAGGCGCTGGAGGACGACTTTGACTTGCTCACGACATTTCTGCTGAGGGCGCCCTCAGATTATTTTCTTTACCGCGACTTTCAATCGCGCAACATCATGCTGCGCGAAAGGCAGCCGTTTTTTCTCGACTATCAGGGTGGGCGCAAGGGCGCATTGCAGTATGACATCGCTTCCCTGCTCTTCGATGCCAAGGCCGATCTACCTCCTGCCCTGCGCCAGCAGTTACTTGATCTGCACATCGACACCGTAGCAGAGTTCACAGCCTTGGATCGGGAAGCATTCCTGCATGATTATTATCCATTCGTGTATGTCCGCATCATGCAGGCTTTGGGTGCATACGGTTTTCGCGGCTTCTACGAACGTAAGACTCATTTTCTGCAAAGCGTGCCTTTTGCGTTGAAGAATCTGCGCTGGCTTCTGCACAATGTCAAGCTGACGATCGCTCTGCCGACGCTGATGAGCGCTTTCAACAGCATGCTTGGTTCGGAAAAGCTGCAAAGCTTCGCATCTGAAAGTGAACATCTTACTGTGCGCATTACAAGCTTTTCCTTTCACCGCGGAGTGCCCACCGACGACACCGGGCATGGCGGAGGGTTTGTCTTCGACGGCCGTAGTCTGCCGAATCCCGGGCGCGAGGAACAGTTTAAGTCGCTCACTGGCAAAGATGCGCCAGTAATCGAATATCTGAATCGGCAGGAAAGCGTGCATCAATTCATGGGCAGCGTGATGTCGCTGGTCGATGCCACCGTCGCCAATTATCAACAGCGCGGATTCAAGAGTCTGATGGTGTCGTTCGGCTGCACCGG
The DNA here is from genome assembly GCA_030045935.1 of Candidatus Sulfotelmatobacter sp. Lineage (GTDB taxonomy): Bacteria > Acidobacteriota > Terriglobia > Terriglobales > Acidobacteriaceae > Sulfotelmatobacter. The sequence continues at coordinate 2,956 of JASIEN010000773.1, read as the reverse complement.
AGGGCAGCATCGCTCGGTTTATCTGGCCGAGCAGTTGGCGAAACATCTGCGCGACACAAATGGAATTGATGTGATGGTTCTGCACCGCGAGCTGGAGACCTCTCAGCAATGAGAGCAATGGTTCTCGCCGCCGGGCTCGGCATGCGCCTGCGCCCACTCACCAACGACCGGCCTAAAGCATTGGTTGAAGTTGGCGGGCGCACCTTGCTCGAGATGACCCTTGCTCGTCTGCGTGAGTTTGGCATTCAGGAAGTCATCGTCAATGTGCATCACTTCGCGGACACAATAGCCGACTACCTGAAATCGAATCGCAATTTCGGAATGAGGATTGAAATCTCCCGAGAAGATGTATTGCTCGATACCGGCGGCGGACTAAAGAAAGCGAGCTGGTTCTTTCTTGAGGATGTCCATGCGAACGAGGTGACCAAACCGGACGAGCCCTTCATTCTGCACAACGTAGATGTGATCAGCACGATCGATCTTGAAAGCATGGTGCGCCTTCATTCCCAACACGCTGCTCTCGCTACGCTGGCCGTGCAACAGCGCAAGACATCCCGATATCTTTTGTTCGACCACAATGGACGCCTGCGCGCAAGACGCTCCGCGCAGGAAGGCAAATCTAAAGCAGAAGTGCGTTCAGCGAATGTGAGCGCTCTTGGTTTTTCGGGAATTCATGTTATATCGCCGCGTATTTTTTCCCTCATGAAAGAAGAGGGCGCATTTTCCATCGTCGATTGTTATCTGCGGCTGGCGGCACAGGGAGAGAATATCCTCGCCTTCCGGGCGGATGATTACTATTGGCGCGATCTGGGAAAACCCGGGAATGTCGCGCAGGCAGAAACCGACTTCGTGAACAAAGTATTCTCGTGAACCGGCGCCTCCGTGCCTTCTCTTCACGCACACTTGTCTCTCACATCAGCCAAAGTGCATCGACATCAACAATCACCTGAGTCCGCGGAATTTTCTGTGCAGCAGCATGAGCCAGCATCGCTCGTAACGTGGAGTTCAGGTTCTCGCGGCTCGGGGATTTCAGCACAAAGTGATATCGGTAGTCGCGCTTCAGCCGCAAAATAGGCGCGGCCGAGGGGCCCAGAACTCGCACGCCCTCATGGCGCGTTTGTTCAAACCACTTGCCCAGCGCACCCGACCATTGCATCGCTTCGTCGAGTTTATCGCTGCGGACCAGCACATTGGCTAGCGCCGAGTACGGCGGATAGTGCATCCAACTGCGGAAACGCAGTTCTCTTTCGTAGAAGCCGGCAAAGTCGTGGCGAGCGGCGTATTGGACGGCATAGTGATCCTGAAAGTAGGTCTGAAGAATCACTTTTCCCGGAGAATTGCCGCGTCCGGCGCGTCCTGCAACCTGCGTGAGCAACTGAAAGGTGCGTTCAGCCGCGCGAAAATCTGGAAGGCCAAGCGCATTATCGGCGCCGACAACGCCTACCAATGTGACGCCATGAATGTCGTGCCCCTTGGCGATCATCTGCGTGCCCACCACCATGTCGAGTTCGCCCGCGTCAAGCGCATTCAGGGTTCGCTCGAAATCCTCGTGTCCGCGCACGGTGTCGCGATCCAGCCGCGCGATGCGTGCCTCGGGAAACATCCCATGGAGAAGTTCTTCCAGCTTTTCTGATCCGGTGCCGAGAAAATAAACGTACTCACTCCCGCACTGCGGGCAGGCTTTGGGCACGGAGGCGATGAATCCGCAATAGTGGCAAATCATTTTGTGCTCACGCTTGTGATGGGTGAGCGCGATCGCGCAATTCTTGCATTGCAGAGTTTCTCCGCAGGAACGGCACAGGACAACGGGCGAATAACCACGACGATTCAGCAACACCATCACCTGCTCGTTGCGATTGAGGCGATCTTTAATCTCAGCAGCCAGTTTGCGGGAGATAGGGTGCTCGCGTCCGGTCTCCTGAAATTCATGGCGCATATCGACGATTTCGACTTCAGGGAGCGGACGCTGCTCAACGCGGTCGAGCAATTCGACCAATGCATATTTGTTCTTGGTGACGTTGAAGTACGACTCCAGCGACGGAGTCGCCGACCCAAGGACAACGACGGCATTCGCCATTTTTGCTCGCATCACAGCGACATCGCGCGCGTGATAACGCGGTGTCTCCTCCTGCTTGTAAGAAGCATCGTGTTCTTCGTCGACGATAATCAGTGCCAGATCGCTCACCGGAGCAAACACAGCTGATCGCGTGCCGACGACGATGCGCGCTTCACCATTCTTGATCCGATGCCACTGCTGCGCCCGTTCTTTGTCTGACAACGCTGAGTGCAGAATGGCGACTTCATTTCCGAAAATTTGATGCAGGTCGGCGGCGACCGCGGGAGTCAGGCCGATTTCGGGCACAAGAAGGATGGCTGTGCGTCCCGCCTCGAGCACCCCACGCATGCCGGCGAGATAAACCGCCGTTTTTCCCGAGCCAGTAACACCGTGCATAAGAATGCCACCAAATTTTCGTGCCTGGACCGCTTCCTGCAATCGATTCAGGGCTGCTTTCTGCGCCGGGTTGAATTCGAAATCAAAGGGAGAAGGACGAGGCCGGGCCCCAGATGTCGACGGGGCGAGAGGTTCCTGACTGATATCAATGAGCTGGCGTTTGACCAGCGTGTTGAGCGTGGATCGCGGAACCTCAAGCGATTGCAAAGTCTCGACCGGGACTCGACCTCCGGAGGCGGCGAGGAACTCGATGATCAGGTGCTGATTGCTATTTAGCTTTCCCTCTGCCGATTTCAGAACGGCAATTTTGATGGTACGAGTGGCATCTCGACTATTGGAGACATCTTCGCGCGCGATCCATTTCTTCCGGACCATGCTATTCAGTATTTCCGACGAAACCTGTACTGCAGAGCGGAGAGCCTGCTCACGAATCCCAACCTGCTCAGAAGTGCGTGATTCCTGCCCGGCTAGATAATCCAGCACGCGAAACTCTTTTTCCTGCTC
>JASIEN010000772.1 GCA_030045935.1 Candidatus Sulfotelmatobacter sp. | reverse complement strand
CAGCCTCCCGGTTAAAGGAGGGCACGGGGCGGATTCGTCTCTCCGGACTCACGCCCACTGCGAAAGCTATGCTGTTGGTGCTTTTGCAGCACGCAGCCGACCGCCCGATCGTTTTCGTAGTGAATGACAATCGCACGGTGGACGACTTAGTTCCAGTGCTGCGCGGATATTGCGAGCTTACGGGCGCGTGCGATCCGCAATCGATTATTTCCTTGCCGGCGCGCGATGTTCTTCCATTTCAGAATCTTTCACCACATCCCGAACTTCAGGAAGAACGTGCGACTGCTTTGTGGAAGGTCGCCACTGGCGCGGCATCGATTGTGGTTTCGCCGATCGCAGCAACCGCCATCAGGCTCCGCTCGGCTGATTACTACACAGATTTGGCTCGCACAATTCGCCGCGGAGAATCCTTCGATCTGGAAACTCTGCTCGCGCACCTGAACACGGTCGGCTATTCATCAACCGATGTGGTCGAAATGCCCGGGCAGTATGCGGTTCGAGGGGGCATTCTCGATGTTTACTCGCCCGAGGCTGATCGTCCATTGCGTATTGAGTTCTTTGGAGACGAGGCGGAGTCCATCCGCAAGTTCGATCCCTCATCACAACGCTCTTCGAATCCGGTTGATGAAGCTTTGCTTCTTCCCCTCACCGAAACTCCAGTCAGAGAAGATCTGCTTGGCGCGATTCACACGCGGTTAAGCGGCAAGCGTGTTACTGGCAATCAGGAAATAGTCGAAGCGGCGGTGCGAGCCGGCGGGGTGAATGTTTTTCCGGGCTGGGAGTTCTATTCCCCAGTAGCCGGAGCCAACAGCACGATTTTCGATTTCCTTCCTCGTGCCGCTGTTCTGCGCGATGAACCCGATCAATTGCGGCAGGAATTCGATCGCTTCTGGGCACGAGTTGGCGAAGCGCACGAACGCAGTGGCGTGGGCAACCTCGTGCGCCCGGAAGATCTCTACGTCGTGCCCGATGCCTGGTGGGAGAAAACTTCTGCGCTGCCCGGCGCTGATATTGAGCACCTTGGAATTATGCGCAGTGTTGACGAAGATCAGAACGCGACTTCGTTTCTAACCCAGCCGTCGCCCCGTTTTCACGGCGCGGTTCCCGCCATGCTCGAAGAGGTGCAGAAGCTCACGGGCGAGGGGAAGCGGGTGTTGTTGGCGGTTCCAAATGTAGGCGAAGTCGAACGCTTGGCGGACATTTTCACCGAATATAACGTTCCCTTCCGGCTGGGCAGCCGCACGCGCAGCGGAGAAAGCTATGCCGACGAGACCAGCTACTTCGCGGGGGAAGTCAATACCACCACGCTCGCGACGGCATATGTTCCCGATGGCGTTCTGCTGCCCGAAGCCAATCTTGCCATTTTCGGGTCGCGAGATCTGTTTGATGAATCGGAGGCGGTGGGCTCCCGGCCGCAGAAATCGAAATCAAAAGTCTCAGCCTTTTTGTCAGACTTCCGCGATCTGCAGGTCGGCGACTACGTCGTTCATGTCGAGCATGGCATTGGCCAATATCAAGGGCTGAAAGAGATCAATCACGGCGACGGTCCAGCGGAATTCATGCTGCTGGAATTCGCGGAGGCGGCGCGGTTGTATGTTCCGCTGACGCGGCTTGATCTTGTTCAGAAGTATCGTTCCTCCGAAGGCGCCAAGCCAGCGCTGAGCCATCTCGGAACGCAAGCGTGGTCGAAAACCAAAGCGCGCGTGCGCAAGGGCATGAAAGATATGGCAGATGAACTGCTCAAGCTCTACGCGGCGCGCAAGATGGCTGTTGGGCACTCGTTCCCCGCGGCCAATGAATGGTTCCGCGAATTTGAAGACGCATTCGAATTTACTGAAACCGAGGACCAGGCGCAGGCGATCAAGGACGTGATGCGCGACATGGAATCGCAGCAGCCCATGGATCGCCTGCTGTGCGGTGACGTGGGTTATGGCAAAACCGAAGTCGCTATGCGTGCCGCATTCAAAGCTGTCAGCGACAACAAGCAAGTTGCGGTTCTGGCCCCAACCACTGTTCTGGCATTTCAGCACTACGAAACATTCAAGCAGAGATTTGCTCCATTTCCAGTCACCATCGAAATGATCAGCCGCTTCCGCAATGCCAAACAGCAGAAAGAAATTCTACAAAAAGCCGAAGCGGGCAAGATCGACATTCTCATTGGCACCCACCGCATTCTTTCGAAAGACATCAAATTCGCAGATCTCGGTGTGCTGATCGTTGACGAAGAACAGCGTTTCGGCGTGCGCCACAAAGAGCGAATCAAACAAATGCGCAAGCAGGTCGATGTACTCACCATGTCGGCCACGCCGATTCCGCGCACGCTACATATGTCGTTGGTTGGGCTGCGCGATATGAGCGTGATTGAAACTCCTCCCAAAGACCGCATGGCGATTCAAACCGTCGTCGCCAGTTGGGATGACAAGCTGATTCAATCGGCCATTGAGCAGGAACTTGAGCGCGGCGGCCAGGTCTATTTCGTTCACAACCGTGTGGACACGATCTGGGAAATCGCGGCCAAGATTCAAGCGATGGTGCCTGAGGCCCGCATCATTGTGGGTCACGGACAAATGTCGGAGGGCGAGCTTGAAAAGGTGATGCTGAAGTTCATGCATCACGAAGCCGACATATTGGTTTCGACGACCATCATCGAGAATGGGCTCGACATTCCTTTGTGCAACACGATCCTGATCAACCGTGCCGATCGTTTGGGATTGTCAGAACTGTATCAACTTCGCGGACGCGTTGGCCGCTCCAACCGACGCGCCTATGCGTATTTGTTGCTTCCGGCTGAGGTGGAACTGACGCCCGTCGCGCGCCGCCGGCTCGCAGCGCTGAAAGAATTTTCCGATCTCGGTGCTGGATTCAAAATTGCAGCCCTCGACCTCGAACTGCGGGGCGCCGGCAACATGCTCGGGGGCGAGCAGAGCGGGCATATCGAAGCTGTCGGCTTCGAACTTTACACGCAAATGCTGGAGCGTGCTGTGCGCGAGATGAAGGGCGAGGCCGCTCCGGAAGAGGCGGAAACGCAACTCAATCTCGGGCTCAACATTCGCATACCGGCCGATTATGTTCCCGAAGAAAATCAGCGCCTGCAAATGTACAAGCGTGTGGCGCGCGTGGAGACCGCATCGCAACTCGCCGACGTTACCGCCGAAATGCAGGACCGCTATGGCCCGCCGCCAGGTGCAGTTCGAAACCTGCTCGACTACGCTTCGCTCAAGTTGCTATGCATGAAAGTTGGCGTCAACGCGATCGAGCGCAAACGCGACAACGTGACATTGAAGTTTCAGCAGAACGCGGCGGTCGATCCCGAGCAACTGGCGCGTTTCGTTTCATCTCAACGCGGAGCGCAGTTTAGTCCGGACGGAATGTTGAGGCTCGTTCTGAAAGCAACTGCTGCACATGAGGTCCTGTGCGCGCTACGCGGCATTCTTGAACAGATGGCAGCAGGCGATGCCGTGCCATCGAGTGCGGTGACGCGCTCCTGAGGCTGATTGACCCTTTTCTATGTGCCGTCTAAACTCGGTTCCGTGGGGTTTCTATGAAACGTATTGCCTGTTTTTTTCTTCTCTGCGCCTGCTTCAACCTGCATTCACTCGCCCAGGACGAACAAGGTCATCAGCATCACGAAGACCTCAACACATCCCAGCTCGGCACTGTGCATTTTCCGGTTTCCTGCGCACAACCGATTCAGAAATCCTTCGAGCGCGGAGTTGCCCTGTTGCACTCGTTCTGGTACGAAGAGGCTCAAAAGCAGTTCCTTCAAGTCGCTGCCTTTGATCCCGAGTGTGCCATGGCTCACTGGGGCGTAGCCATGAGCCTGTGGCATCAGTTGTGGAACCATCCGGAGGAAAAAGTAATTGGGCACGGTCAGGAAGAGGTGCTTCTGGCCAACGGCAACGGCGGCCGGATCACACCGCGCGAGAAGGCGTATATAGCCGCTATGGCGGCCTTCTACAACCCGAAGAAGGCTGAATACGATGTTCGCGCCAAGGACTACTCGGATGCAATGAAGAAAGTGTACGAATCGTATCCCGACGACCACGAAGCGGCTGCATTCTATGCGCTTTCGCTGCTCGCCTCGGAGCCGGATGACGACACATCCTTTGCCAATCGAAAACAAGCCGCCGCGATTCTGGAAAAGCTTTTCGGCACTGACCCGGACCATCCTGGCGTCGCGCATTACTTGATCCACAGCTACGACAAACCGCAACTCGCCGAACTCGGGCTGCCCGCGGCACGCCGCTATGCGCAAATAGCTCCCGCGTCACCGCATGCTCTGCACATGCCTTCGCACATTTTTGCGCGCGTGGGATTGTGGCAGGAAGATATCAATTCCAATCTCGCTTCTATCGCGGCCTCGCGCAAAACCGCAGCCATGGGCATGGGCGGCGAGGGGCATCAGTTCCACGCCATGGATTTTCTGTTCTATGCCTACATGCAAAGCGGACGTGACAGCGATGCCCGCGCGCTTATTGAAGAAATTCGCGCCATGCCCAATAAGCACGATGACATGTACGGCATGGACTACGACCCGCACGCCGCCGCGCTGGCGCACTTGACTGCCATCTATCCGATTGAAATGCACGACTGGACTGCCGCTGCCGCGCTCAAGCCAATTGAGGTCGAAGGCACAGTCGAACAGTCGATGATTCTTTGGGCGCGCGCGATCGGGTCGGCGCACCTGCATGAGCCGGACGACGCTCGCAAAGATGTTGAGGCCATCGACGCGCTTCATCAGAAATTGGTGAAGAGCAAATCTGATTTCGCCAACGCGGTCGACAGCGATCACAAAATCGCCCAGGCATGGCTGCTGTTTGCTGAGGGCAAATATGACGATGCGGTTGAGGCGCTGCGGCCGATTGCTGACAAAGAAGATTCTCTCGGCGATGAACCGGAGGGCATTCCCGCGCGCGAAATGATTGCCGACATTCTTCTCGAAGCCAAACGGCCGCAGCAGGCGCTGGCGGAATATCAGGTCGATTTGAAATTGCATCCCAACCGCTTTGACGGGCTTTA
>JASIEN010000771.1 GCA_030045935.1 Candidatus Sulfotelmatobacter sp. | reverse complement strand
TGGATTGCGGTCAAGCCCGACGTTGCGCGATTACATTTGGCCGCTGAAACTGACCTGCCCGACACTATCATGGACGTGGTTTTTCAGATCGAGCAACAGACCGCAACCATCTGTGGCGCCCCGCAGGGAATTGACGAAGCACTACTGTTGATCTCCCAGAGACGCGAGGCCAACAGCCAGTGACGGATTCGATTGTTACGCCCGGTATCACTGTACCCGGAGCCGGGCAGACCCCTCCACCGGCGCCGTTTTCTGGTCGGCTGTTTGCACGTCTTGAGGGCATGTTTAACGAGGAAGTCTTCTTCCTCATCCTTTCCATATTCATCGGAATTTTCTCAGGTCTTGCTGTGGTCTGCTTCCGGCTCGCCATCGACTGGACGCACCTGGCTCTTCTTGGTCCCTTGCCGCAATCGCACAGCTGGCGCCTGGTCGCCGTGCCTTCGATTGTGGGTGTGGTTGTAGCTGTGATTGTCATTTATGTTTTTCCCGGCATTCGTGGCAGCGGCGTCAACCAGACGAAGGCAGCACTCTACATCTTTAATGGCGTCATTCCATTCCGCACGGCAGTAGGAAAGTTTATCTGTTCGGCGTTGGCCATTGGCTCCGGACAATCGCTCGGTCCGGAAGATCCCTCGCTGCAGATCGGCGCAAGCATCGCATCGGCTCTGGGTCGATGGCTTGAGGTCTCGCGCGAGAAACTGCGGCTGATGGCTCCTGTGGGTGCGGCCGCCGGACTGGCGGCGGCATTCAATGCCCCGATTTCTGCCGTGCTTTTTGTCATTGAAGAAGTCATCGGCCGCTGGAGCGCAGGCATTCTCGGATCCGTGGTTCTCGCAGCCGTTTCCAGTATCGTGATCGTGCGCTGGTTTCTGGGCAGCGAGCCATTATTCCGCATTCCGGTTACGACGTTCAAAAATCCGGTCGAGTTGATTGCCTATGCGGTGTTGGGAATCGTCGGCGGCATCGCGTCCGTGGCCTTTGCGAAGTCAATCGGCTTTCTGCGTCCCCGGCTGAAAGCCCTGCCTCGCTGGACGCAGTTTTTCCAGCCAGGGCTTGCCGGTCTGATCGTAGGACTGATCGGATTCTTCGGCGCCCCGCAGGTGATGGGCGCAGGTTACGAGTCGATGGACCAGGCCATGCATGGGCAGTTTACCTGGAATATTCTTGCCGGCCTGGCGCTGCTGAAGATCATCGCGACCGTAGTGTCCTTTGTCAGTGGCACGCCCGGCGGCATGTTTGCACCGACATTATTTATCGGCGCAATGCTGGGTGGGGCGGTCGGGGACATTGAGCACATCTTCTTCCCTCATCTCACTGGATCGACGGGCACTTACGTCCTGGTTGGCATGGGCGTATTATTTGCCGGATTCCTGCGCGTGCCTATGACTTCGGTATTCATGGTGCTGGAAGTCAGCGGCAACTACGAAATCATCGTGCCGGTCATGGTGGCCAATACTTTTTCCTATGTTGTCTCGCGCACTCTACAAGCCGTGCCAATTTTCGATCTGCTTACCCGCCAGGACGGCCTCATCCTTCCCTCGCTGGAAGAAGAACGCGAAGGAGTAATCTTGCATGTTGAAGACGCCATGCTGCCGCCCCCGGAGATCATCCTCGTCGCGCAAGATTATGTCGATGCCAATTACCGGCGCATCCAGGATTCGACTGAGTCAGTTTTCTTCGTGCGGCTACATCCCACAGGCTGGAGCACGGTCAGCCGTGAGCAGTTGCAACGGCTCTTTCGCGAAGGCAAAGGCGAACACACCCTGGCTTCGGTTCTTCCTTTGCAGCCGACCCCCAGTCTTTATCCCGATCTGCCGCTCGATTCGGCCCTGCGCTATGTGAACGATTGCCTTCTCGTGCCGGTAGTGAACCGCGCTAATTCACGTCAGCTCGAGGGCGTGGTCTCTCGCGAATCGGTGTTCAAAAAATATGGCAGTCGCACGGCGATTGAGGTGCCGATGGCCGAGTGAATCTGAAGACGATGTCTTGACTGACTCAACGGCGACGAAAAGGCTGCAACAATTGTTGAGTGTCAATGAGCGTTTGCCGCGCATTCAAGCGGTGTCTTCGAAGTTTTTCGCATGGGATGCGATAGGAACTAAGCTCGGCCGTGGTAGTCTGACTGTTGCTGGATCCCTGCATCTGCCGAGGTTCTCTCAGCCATACGGGCCAATGAAACTCACAGATAAATCTTTTGCGTCTTTTCTCGTGCTGATGATCCTCTCCCTTGTCTGCACGATGTCCTCGAAAGAATCAGGTCAGACTCCGGACACGCACGGCATTCAAATCGCAAACATCGACCGGTCGGTGAAGCCGGGCGACGATTTTTATCTTTACGCCAACGGTGACTGGATCAAGCGAACAGAAATTCCCAACGATCGCGCGGGCGTAGGAGTGTTCACGATCCTCGACGACATCGCCAACAAGAACACTGCCGACCTGATTCAGGAAGTTTCAAAAGCGAAGGGCGCCGCGGGATCGCCGCAGCGCAAAATTGCCGATCTCTACAACTCCTACATGGACGAGAAGGCGATCGAAGCCAAGGGCCTTACACCCGTTAAGCCCCAGCTCGAAAACATCGCCGCGATCCGCGACAAGAAAGAATTGGCCTTTGCCCTGGGCGCCAGCATGCGGGCTGATGTGGACGCCCTTAACAATACGAACTTCCACACGCACAATCTCTTCGGATTATGGGCCGCCCCCGACTTCAACGACTCTGCGCACTACACGGCCTATCTGCTGCAAGGGGGATTGCAACTGCCCGATCGCGAATATTACCTCTCCGACAGCGAGCAGATGAAGAAGATCCGCGAGGAATATCAAAAGCATGTTGAGGTGATGCTGAAGCTAGCGGGATTTACTGATGCAGACAGGCGCGCCGCAGGCATTGTCGAACTGGAGCGCAAGATCGCCGAAAAGCACACCAGCCTTGCTGACGATCAGGACATTCATAAGGCAAACAATCCCTGGAACCAATCGGATTTTGAGATGAAGGCTCCAGGACTGAATTGGAATGAATTCTTCCGCGGGGCGGAACTTTCCCAACGGAAAAAGTTCATCGTGTGGCAGCCGACGGCATTCGCCGGCGAATCGCAGCTGGTTGCCTCCGAATCACTCGATACATGGAAAGACTGGCTGGTATTCCATCTGCTCGACTCCTATTCCGGAGTTCTGCCTAAAGCGCTCAACGACGAGAGCTTCGCATTTTTCGGCAAGACGCTTTATGGGGTGCCAGAGCAGCGTCCGCGCTGGGAGCGCGGCGTTTTTGTTGTGAACGACCTGCTCGGCGACGATGTCGGCCGCATCTACGCGCAAAAATATTTTTCTCCGGAGGCG
>JASIEN010000770.1 GCA_030045935.1 Candidatus Sulfotelmatobacter sp. | reverse complement strand
AAAAAAACAGCGTGCACCTCGTAGTTGTAATCTTTGGCCAGTTTGATCCAGTGCTGCCGCTCTTTCGGCGTGAGGTTTGTCGCATCTACATAGTTCATGGGACGTTTCGCGATCAACCTCGCTTTCAGCATCGAGCGGAGGTTCGAGAACACCAGATCCTGGTAGCGCTGCTCGCGCACGTCATCGAACAACAACGTTCGCATCATGTCGCTCGACAGCGGTGTTACGTTATGCCGCTTGAACCATGAACTCTTCCCTGAGCCCGGCAAACCGATTGCCAAGACAACGATGCCTTTGGGAGCGCGCTGCGGAGCCGGAGTTACTGGAGCCTGCGGTACGGGTGCGGGAGCTGTGGGCCTTTCTGATTCAGGTTCGGGATAGTCAGCCGGCTGTATTTCTTCAATCGGCTCCGCCACTCCCCCCCCAATTGATCGCTTCGGCGCAAAGGCCTGCGCGACCGCTTTTTCTCGTCCTACACCCTCGCGGCCTTCGCCGCCCCGCCCCCGCCTGCCACGCCGACGGCGCCCACGGCCGAACTGCCTCGCACCCGCTCCCTGCTGAGTAGTCGATCTTTCCTTCGGCGTTTCTTCCGCGGGCCGCATCTCAGTCGTCGCCTTCGGCTCGACCGCTGATTCGCTTTCCTCTGCCTGCTCAGATAACGCGGAAGCGGCTGGCTCGACCGCAGCTTTTGCGCTCTCAACCGGACTGGCCGGCTGCTCAGTATCAAAATAGGCTGGCTGCAATGGCGGTGGCGCGGGTTGTTGTTCGGCGGAACCTTGAGGCTTTTTCTTACGGCGCTGCAGGCGCTCACGCATCCATTTACGCATATGAGAGGCTTTTAACACAGATTGGTGTGGTGGAGCAATCGGCGTACCTGGTGCGAGCTTTCACCCGCGCTTCGACCGAGCGCCATCGGTACCCGTTTATGAGATCGCGCCCCGTCTTACAATTGTCGCTATGGCTAGCGAGATTCCTTCAGCTCTTCAGGGTCACAAATATATTTCGCTCGGCACCTTTCGGAAGACCGGCGCGAAGGTCGCCACGCCTGTGTGGTTTGGAGAAGAGGGCAACAAACTTTACGTCATGACCCGCAGCGATATGGGAAAGGTAAAGCGCATTCGCAACAATCCGCAGGTCACCGTAGCTGCATGCACAGCCCGCGGCAAAGTCATTGGCCCGGAGTTTCCGGCTGTGGCCCGTATTCTGCCGTCCCAAGATCACTCGCGCGCACGGCAAACAATCAATCGGAAGTATTGGCTTGCCCGTCTGCCGCTGATTTGGAGTAGAACCGACACCTATGTGGAAATCAGTTTTCAATAGTCTCTTGCTCATCGACTCTTTCGTTGCGATGTCATTCCGAATCGGTCCACAGGACCGATGAGGAACCTGCTTTTCCCGTAAGTTCCTCGCTCATTTACGAGCCATTCCTCATCCTGCTAACATAATTTGTTTGTGAGCTGACTCAGAAACATTTCTGTGCGTTCATACGAACGGAGGCTTCATGGCAATCAAAGTTGGTATTAATGGCTTCGGACGCATCGGCCGCAACGTCCTGCGTACCGCCATAAACGACAGCAACCTCGAATTCGTCGCCGTCAACGATCTCACCGATCCCAAGACATTAGCCCATTTGCTGAAATACGATTCGATTCTCGGTAATCTTCCGAACAAAATCTCCGCTGGCGCTGATAGCATTTCCATCGACGGCAAAACGGTCAAAGTTTTCAAGGAAAAAGATCCCGCCGCCCTCCCCTGGGATTCCGTCGGCGCGCAGGTTGTCATCGAATCCACCGGCCGCTTCACTGACGCTAACGATGCCAAAAAGCACCTGCGCGGCCCAGTCAAGAAGGTCATCATCTCCGCGCCGGCAAAGAATGAAGACGTCACGATCGTCCTCGGCGTCAATCAAGATAAATACGATCCGGCCAAGCATCACATCATTTCGAATGCCTCTTGCACCACGAACTGTCTCGCGCCCGTGGCGAAAGTGGTTAACGACGAATTCAAAATCGTAAGCGGGACGATGACCACGATCCACTCGTATACGAACGATCAGGTCATTCTCGACTTCCCGCACAAAGATCTGCGCCGCGCCCGCGCTGCTGCAATCAATATGATTCCGACATCTACCGGCGCGGCCAAGGCCCTCAAGCTTGTGATTCCCGATCTGGCGGGGAAGCTCGACGGCTTCGCCATGCGCGTGCCCACGCCGAACGTGTCCGTTGTCGATCTCGTCGCATGGGTGGAAAAGAAAACTACCCGCGAGGAAGTAAATGCCGCGTTGAAGAAGGCGTCTGAATCCGGTCCGCTGAAGGGTTATCTCGGCTTCGAAGAAAACGAACTGGTTTCCTCCGATTTCAAGGGCGACTCGCGATCATCCATCGTCGATGCGCCCATGACTCTTGTGGTCGGCGGCAACTGCGTGAAGGTCATCTCCTGGTACGACAATGAATGGGGATATTCATGCCGCGTCCGCGACCTGATTCACTACATCGCCGGCAAAGGTTTGTGATCCTTTGCGATCTTTGCGGCCTTTCTTGGCGACCTTTGCGGTTAAGGCCCGCTGCCTTGATGTCAGGGCAGCCGCGAAGGTCGCGATTGCGACACAACACGCGAGATAACCGCGCCGCGTGGACCACTATTCCCGTTGCCACAAATTGGCATATGATAAAGTCCCGCATCTGAGGGCATTACAAGGACGACCAGCCAATGTCCAAACTCTCCATCCGTGATTTGCCGCTGAACGGCAACCGCGTCTTCATGCGCGTCGATTTCAATGTTCCGCTCGACGACGGCCGCGTGATGGACGACACGCGCATCTGCGAAACCCTGCCGTCGATCGAGTACGCGCTGCGCCACGGCGCACGCCTGATTCTTGCTTCCCACCTCGGCCGCCCCAAGGGCAAGCCAAATCCCAAGATGAGCCTTAAACCGGTGGCGGAGCGGTTGCGCATGGTGCTCGATAAAGAATTGGCCCGCGGAGAGAATGTTGGCTTCTGCCCCGATTGCGTCGGCCCCGAAGCCGAGGAAGTTGCGACGCAACTCGAAAAGGGCCAAACCCTCCTGCTCGAAAATCTCCGCTTTCATGCCGAAGAAGAGGCCAACGACGAACACTTCTCCCGCCAGCTGGCAAACCTTGCCGAGTACTACGTCAACGATGCCTTTGGCACAGCCCATCGCGCTCACGCATCGACCGTCGGCATCACCAAGTTCATGACCAAGTGCGCCGCTGGGCTGCTCATGGAAAAGGAGCTGCAATATCTCGGCAAAGCCCTCGAACATCCTGAGCAGCCATTCGTTGCCATTCTCGGCGGAGCAAAAGTCAGCGACAAAATCGCCGTCATCCGTCATCTCATGACCAAGGTGGACTCGCTCATCGTCGGGGGCGGCATGGCTTATACCTTCCTTAAAGCGCAAGGACAGGAGGTTGGAAAATCGCTCGTCGAAGCCGACAAGCTTGATCTCGCACGCCAACTGCTCGAAGCGGCAAAGCAGAGGAACGTAAAATTCCTGCTACCCGTCGACCACGTGGTGGCATCGAAACCGGAAGTCAATGCGGTGATTCAGCAGATTGGCGAAGGCCAACCTATCCCGCCAGACAAAATGGCACTGGATATCGGTCCTAAGACCATCGAGATGTTCTCGGAAGAAATCTCCCGCGCCCGAACCATCGTCTGGAACGGACCCATGGGCGTATTCGAAGTCCCCGGATTTTCCCGCGGAACCTTCCGCATCGCTCATGCGGTAGCCGAAAACGCCGGGGCTATTTCCATCGTCGGCGGCGGAGACACGGTTGCTGCCGTTCATGCCGCCGATGTCGCCGACAGAATCACTCACATTTCGACTGGTGGCGGCGCTTCGCTGGAATTTCTGGAGGGCCAGAAGCTGCCAGGCGTAGAAGCGCTTACGGACAAAAAGTGAGCAGCTACAGTCGATCGAGCGTCATGCGATCCGGAACACCTCGAAAATATCTCTCTAGCGCTCTGGCGAAAATGTCCTCATCTCTTGAAACCTGCGCAAAAAGGGTCATGCAAGAACGGAACTTCATGTCATCAGGCCGGCCGAAAATCTCTACGGCAGAGCGATTTTCTAGCAGAAGCACCAGCCGCGTGCACTCCCTAAGGCGCGGACCGAGAACGGGATGCGCGAGATATGCCCGTGCTTCGTCGAGACCGGCTATGGCGTATTTGATCGAGGTCGAGCTTTGTCCAAGCCCTCGAATTTGGGGAAAGACAAACCACATCCAGTGGCTCATTTTCCTTCCCGCCTTCAGCTCAGAGGTGACTTGTTGAAAAACCTGTGCCTGAGCTTTCACAAAGCGCTCAAGATTGAATGGATCGGTGTCAGCGGGAGAGTAGTCGGCGGACATCGTTTGCTACCAGCGTACGGAAAAGTGTACTACGCATGCGAAACCTCGATTGGAAGGGCACTTTCATGAGAAAAAAGCTCCTCGCCGCCAACTGGAAGATGTACAAAACTCCCGACGAAACCCGTGCCTTCTTCCGCGACTTTCTTCCGCTCGTTGCCGGCCACGATCGAGATGAAATCGTCGTCTGCCCGCCTTATATCGATCTCTCAGCCGCGGTCGAGGCCGCGAAAGGTTCGAACGTGGCCATCGGCGCGCAGAACGTGCACTGGAAAAATGAAGGCGCGTTCACAGGTGAAATCTCCGCTCCCATGCTGCTCTCGATCGCTGTCACGCACGTCATCGTGGGCCACTCCGAGCGCCGCCAGTATTTCGGCGAAACCGACGACACGGTCAACCTGCGCCTGAAAGCCGCGCTCGAATCCGGACTCACTCCCATCTGCTGCGTCGGCGAGGTTCTCGAAGAGCGCGAAGCCGGGTTGACCGATGACGTTCTGCGCCGCCAGTGCGTGCGCGCCTTTCATGCCATATCGGCGAAGAAGGCCGCGAAGCTGGTGATTGCTTACGAACCGGTCTGGGCCATCGGCACCGGAAAAACGGCGACCCCAGAATTGGCGGCCCAGGCTCACGCCGTCATTCGCCGCGAAGCCGCCGAACTCTTCGGTGAGGAATTCGCCGCACAACTGCGCATTCTCTATGGAGGTTCAGTCAAACCGGAGAACGCTTCGGCTCTGATGGCGCAGGAAGAAATCGATGGCACCCTTTGTGGCGGCGCATCGCTCGATCCGAAATCGTTTGCGCCGATTGTGAGATACTGACGCAGACTATAAGTTAGCTATTAGCTTTACTGTTGCTTACCTACCCCACCCTCCTCCCCCGGGCCCACCATAATACATTCATGGGGTTACGGATAATTTCCTCGTAAATATTGGAGTACATTGGGCTTATACGTAACTAGTTGCAAATAAAGCAGATCAGCCCGATCCGACGATCGGGCTGATGCGAACTTGCTTAGGTCGTTGCCGAACATCTCGTAGACATTATTATGTTCTCTTATTGATAAGTCAAGGAAAATGAAGGAGGCGCGCCGGAACCTCGGCGGCTGAAGCCGCATTCTGCAAGGGCGATCATGCGTCGGCACGAACTCGTGCCCTTCCCAGCTTGTTTTTCCCGGAACATTTCGGGGAGTCAGCGCCCCTGGGCTGCGATTGGCTCTCTGCTTAAACCGCCCCCCCAGACTGCGTGCCTGGCTATTCTCTGCCACCCCTCCGACTGGGGTCGCGCGCATCGTTGTCGACAA
>JASIEN010000769.1 GCA_030045935.1 Candidatus Sulfotelmatobacter sp. | reverse complement strand
TAGTGTACGTGCCCTTACCCAGATTTTCAAAGAAGACCCAGACCAACTCGGCGCCAACGGTCAGCCGAACCAGTGCCAGACCATTGGCCGCTTGTCGCTGGTTGTACACTCCGGCGACCTCACTTTGTACTGGCATTGTGCCCGTAGTCATGGTGAACCTCGCATCCTCATGGATGCTACGTCAGACGACAAGGGTGCAACAGCCATTTCAGCGACGCCCAAGGGATGCTGCGGATATTGGCAATCGTCAAACCCGTCGTTGGTACAAACAGGGGCCGTCGTCTGCTGGTAAAATTTCAGTTTGTGTCGACGGTGCCGTTCCGCTCAACCCTTAACCGCCTTCGAGGGCGCTACCTCGCCTGCATCGCGGGCCGATTTCATGCCTCAAGGGCATGACTCCCGTTGTTAGAAAGGAGCACCCTATGAAAATGCGAATTTTCTCGTCGTTGCTGCTTCTGCTTTTTCCCGTTTGCCCGTTGGCCGCCCAAGCGCCTTCAAATACTCAGAAATTCAGTCCGCCGGCCCGCACGTTTCGCTTCTCCTATAACTTCACGGTGAAGGATATCCCCAGCGGAACGAAGCGGGTGCGTGTGTGGGTTCCGGTGCCGCAGAGTGATCCGCATCAAACTGTGCGTGTGCTCGCCGTCGAGTCTCCGGTGAAGACGCGGATGACGCACGAGACCGAGTACGGCAATCGAATGATGTACGCTGAGATTCAAAATCCCACTTCGGACAAAGCCGCGTTCACTATCGAGTACAAGATCACGCGCCGCGAATATTCGCGCGGAGACTACGCGCAACTCGAGCGAACAGACCAAAAGCCTGCCATTGTGCCCACATCAATGAACCGCCTGATCGCGCCTGACACCTTGATTCCTACAGACGGAAAGATTAAAGAGCTGGCGGTTGAGGTCACCGGATCTCAGAGTGGCACGGTGGCAAAAGCCAAGGCTGCCTACGACTACTTCTTCACGAATATGCGCTACGACAAAACGGGCTCGGGCTGGGGGCGTGGCGACGCGCTGTGGGCCTGCGATTCCAAGCACGGCAACTGTACAGACTTCCATTCTCCCTTCATTGGCGTACTGCGGGCTGACGGCATTCCGGCCCGCTTCGACATCGGTTTTCCTCTGCCGGAAAAAAAGGATAACGGTGACATCCCTGGGTATCACTGCTGGGCTGAGTTTTATGCGATCAAAACCGGCTGGATTCCCGTGGATATTTCAGAGGCGTGGAAGGCAAAGGACAAGAGAGATTATTTCTTCGGCACCGTTGACGCCAATCGGGTGCAGTTTTCTACCGGCCGCGATGTGATGCTGTCTCCAAAGCAGGATGGCCCCGCGCTCAACTACTTCGTCTATCCGTATGTCGAGATTGACGGCAAGCCTTACGAAAAGCTCGACAAGCAGTTCAGCTTTGAGGAAATAAAGCGTGCCCCGACTACCGCCGAAGCTCAATGAGTTCCGGCTGACTTTTCCGCTCGAGCGATCGCTTTACCCCATCCTGTTCTGAATCTGCACGAGCGGGGCACTTTGGCCGTAGAATCGCTGCCCTGGGCGCCAGCGGTTTGGAAGCGTAGAATCGCCACGCATTTTCTTCACCGCCAGTCCCACGCGCAGCGATGCCCGCACCAGATGGCCCACCTTGAGCGGCCCTGCGACTTTCACATCCTGAGCCCAGTGCAGCGCGCTGCTGATCGCACAACCGCACTGGGTGCAGTCCGGAGTTCCGCCAAACACGCAGGGTTCCACGTGAGTCCGCAGGTCGGCGGAATAGTTGGTTGACATCTTCGAAAACAAGCAATCTTCGGGGCTTTTTGGCGGCTTCACAAACGCCCGCGCAACCCCGAGTGGGATCAATAGCTTCGGATGCATGCGTCGAAGGGGTGGTAAAACCTGTGCGACCCGTTCACGGTCTTCCTGCATGAGCCGCTCCGCGCTCTCTTCATCTTTCTGTGGACTGTACAAGCTCACCCAGATGTGGTCGACCTCGGGCCGCGCGTTCCAGAAAGCAACATACTCTTCAAGATACGAAGCTCGTGTCAGCAGCATCGGCCGCGTGATCACCCAGTGTACGTTGATTCGCCGTCCTGCAATGTTTTTCAAGATTCGTTCGTAAGTTGCGGGCTTGCGCCGTTCGTCGTGGTGTTCGGGGAGCCCGTCGACCGAAACCGCCACACGCAACCGTCTCAGTTTCATCCAGTGCTCTGGAATTGGAATCACGCCGCTCGTCACCACCATCGTGAAGATGTCCATTTCGGCAAGCGCCGGTAGAATTGAATCCAACTCTCGGTGTCGAATCATGGGCTCACCGCCGACCAGCGAAACGTGCATCGGGCGGTGCCGCCGCACCAGCTCAAGCACGCCCTGCACAAGCTCGTCGCCGCGAAAGTCACTCAAATCGCGCAGCGTAGTCTTGCCACCGAGATGGCTGTCGCCGTACGCATAACAGCCAGGGCAGCTTAACGGGCATTCGCGTGTGATTTCAATCGAAAGCATCGGCGCATGCCC
>JASIEN010000768.1 GCA_030045935.1 Candidatus Sulfotelmatobacter sp. | reverse complement strand
TACAACGACCCCGAAGCCGCGCAGATTGTTTTCAACGCTGGCTGGATGGTGACCATGGTCGGTTCCGATGTGGGGGAGCGAACGTTGTTTACGAGAACGCATCTCGCGGAATTGCAGGCCACTCACGGCACGGAAAATGATTTCATCTCCAAGATCGCTGAGTTCATGATAACCGTGGCGCAGCAAAATGGGTACAGTTCGGCAGCGATGTATGATCCCCTGGCGGTGGGGACCGCTCTCGATCCGACGCTTTGCACCCTGAAAGAAATGCATGTCGATGTCGAGACCAGGGGCGAGTTCACGCGAGGCGAAACGGTGGCCAACCGCATGGGATCAAACGAGAACAACGTGCTGCACGGCGATCACTATGAAATCGAAGGCGTGATTCCGTTGAAGCCGAATGCGCGGGTGTGTATCGCTTCGGATGCGAAACGATTTATCGAATTGTTCATCAGCAGGGTCGCGGGAAAATAGTCGATTATCCGTTCGAGCGCGCGACCAGAAAAATCGCCAGCGCATAGAAGACGAACATCAGCCCCAGGTAAGTTTTGGATTTCGCTCCGGCCCGGTCAAACTCTTTCCAGACAAAAATCCCCCAGAGTGCTGCGACCATGGGAGCTGACTGGCCGATGGCGTAGGAGATTGCGACTCCGGAGAAGTTCGCGGCCACGAGATTGAAGACCGTGCCCACGCCCCAGATGCAGCCTCCTAGAAGACCGAGCAGATGACCCGAAGCCGGGCCACGGAAAAATCCGCTGAAGCTGACGGGTTCGCCGAGCAGCGGATGCTTCATGAAATAAATGTTCCAGATAAAACAGGAGAGCAGCGCTCCGAACGTAAGGAAAACGGCGGCACTATAGGGGCCGAGGGGATTGCCGCGCGTCATGGCGTGCGCCATGAATGGCGCCCACAGGCCCATGAGAACTCCGGAGACGACGCAGGTGATCAGGCTTTTTCTGGAAGCTGATCTTGCTCCTCCGGCGAGACAGCCGTAGGCTTTGCCATCAAGCACCACCGCAATCAGTGCGCAGGCAACGCCCAGACCGAGCAGAGCAGCATTGCCCTTGGGTTGCAGCACGTAGCTCAGCACGGTTCCGACCACGAGAGCGATCCCGATGGAAACTGGGAAAGCCACGGCAAGTCCGGCCATGCCGATTGCAGCCACCAGCAACAAATTCGCCAGATTGAAGAGAGCTCCACCGATCATGGCGTTCACAATGTTGGCGGTGTCAGCGGCGTGGATGTTGTTAAGAAAACTGGATGAATCATTGCCAGCGCTGCCCATGGTGAGGGCCAGCACGACTGACATAACGAAGATGCCAACCGCGTAGTCCCAATAAAAAAGCTCGAAGCGGTAACCTTTGACGCCCTTGTAGGTGTTGGCCCATGACCCCCAGCAGATGGCGCTGGTGATCATCATCAGCAGGGCAATGGTGAGGCTTGACGGTGTGAACATCGGTTCTCCTGAAACCGCGGAAGTTCACAAAGTGTGCCACTTTACTCTTTGTCGTGGACGGCCGACAAGTGGCCATCGTAGGGAGCGGCAGGGACGATACCAGCTGGTATGGGCGACATGTTAAATTGCGACGTTACCCCAAGTATTATGTTTCCCGTCGAGACAGCTGAGATAACTGCGGTGAGGATTTACCAAACCACTAATGGCTCGCCAGCGCCCGTCTCCCGCGCTTGTCTAAGGAATAACCACTTTGACGGCGGGCGTCTTCCCGCTTTCGTTACCGTAGGTATCAACGCTGGTCACCGCATAGTAGTATGTTTTGCCGTTAACAACGGTCGAATCGTCGTAGAGCGTTGCCGCAACCAGGTCAGGGTTGATCTTCGTCCGTGTGCTTCGGTCGGGACCGCGGTAGACATTGTAACCAGCGACATCCTTCGACGTGGAAGCATCCCAAGTCAGATCCACGACGTGATTGTTTCCAGACTCAATTTTGACTTCGAAGGTCGCATCGGCAACGTGTTCTCCACATGCAGTGACTGAGACCTGAAAGGAATACGTCTCCGCCTTGTCCGGGGTGCCTCTGAGACGCAGTGAGGTCGTGGTCCTCGATGGCGTGGCCTTGACACCGGCCGGCAAGGTCCCAGAGACAATCGCCCACTTGTAGGGAGTGCAGCCACCACTCGCGTCGATGACGGCAGAATACGGTGTGTCGACCGTGCCGTTCGGCAGAGTAGCGGTAGTGATCTTCACCGATGCCGTGGATTCCGCGGTAAATCCAAACAAAAGGAGGGGGAGCAGCCACAGTTTCATTTCCCCATGGTTCGGCAAAGACGGGGTTCCAAGCAGATAGGGAAAGTCTTAAGCCTGCGGCAATGGAAGGTTGTAGAACCTATTTGTTTCTTAACCTGGCAAGGTCTTTCGGACGTTCCGTCGGCAAAGCTAAGTTGCTTCTTTCTTTTGCTCCCTGCCGCAGAGGACCTCACAGCTGACGCTCCCACGGGGTTACACTCGGTGAACCTGCTATGACAATGGTCCGTTGACATGATCGAGTTTGGCAAATAAACTCGGGCGTCCAGTCTCACGAAAAACATTCCATGCCCCGGCCCCGCATCGCAGTTGTTGGCAGCGCCAATATCGATCTGACGACG
>JASIEN010000767.1 GCA_030045935.1 Candidatus Sulfotelmatobacter sp. | reverse complement strand
TTCTGGCACCGGGCAACTTTAAACTAAGCGAAGGCAGTGGTGCAGTTTGAATTGTCACCCTGAGCAAGCTTCTT
Source organism: Candidatus Sulfotelmatobacter sp. (assembly GCA_030045935.1). Classification (GTDB taxonomy): domain Bacteria; phylum Acidobacteriota; class Terriglobia; order Terriglobales; family Acidobacteriaceae; genus Sulfotelmatobacter. The sequence continues at coordinate 12,361 of JASIEN010000767.1, read as the reverse complement.
TTGCGCAGCGAAGGATCTGGGCGAGCAGCGCGGTGCGGCGCTGCTTTTGTGCCGCAACAGTCGCGCGCTCGGCTCGCTTCTCTCTAAAACTGCACCACTACATAAGCGCAGGTTGAACGCAGGATTGTTTGATGGAAATGGGCAAACTGTTAATTCTCATCGGTCTGTTCTTGGTTGTTGCCGGGTTAGCAGTTCTGCTGCTCGGAAGGGTGAATTTTCCTCTCGGTCGTTTGCCCGGCGATTTCTTATATCGTGGCAAGCGCACGACAGTGTATTTTCCACTGGCGAGTTCGATACTGATCAGCGTGGTACTGTCAATCGTGCTGTATGTGATCAACCGGTGGCGGAGATAATCTGTAAAACATATTCGGAAGAAAGGACGAATCGGTGACCCGACTCTTGTGTCGCAGTTTCACGATTCTGTTGTGCATTTGCATGTGTTCCAGTTCGCCGCTCACGGGGCAGGAACACACAGCCGAGCAAATCTTCTTCAACGCGAAGATTTTTACCGGTGACCCGCAAAATCCCTACGCGGAAGCAGTTGCAATTCGTGGCGATAGAATCGCCGCCGTAGGCAGCCGCGCCGAGGTTGAAGAATCTGTTTCAGCGAATGCAGAGCGGATCGATCTCCATGGCAAGAGCCTTTTCCCTGGCTTCATCGACTCGCATAGCCACTCAATCGACGGCGGTCTCAATTTGATTTCAGCTGACGCCAGCGACAAAGTCGACACTCTCGATGAATTGCCGCCCTTTGTTGCAGAAGCAAAAAGCGGCGGCCGCGGCATGCGTGGTGACATTCTGGAGGTGCTTGGAATGCCGCTGGAATTTTGGTCCCACACGGACCGTCTCAATGCCGAATTCAGTACGGGCGCATACGCGACGCAAAGTGTACTTTTGCGTGGTATGGATGGCCACACTGCCTGGGCCAATCGCGCATTGCTGCAGCGCGCCGGCATCACTGCGGATTTCCTGAAGACCCTTTCGCCTGACCAGCGCAGCTATTACGGCTATGACAATAACGATATGCAGCCGAATGGCTTTCTGGTTGACGCCGGATTAGAGAAAATCGAACCACTGCTACCCAAGCGAACTCCGGCAGAATTGCTTGCCGCAGGCCGGGCGGCGCTCGAATACAACTACAGTCTGGGCATTACTGCGTGGCTCGATCCACTTGCGGCCGACTATGTTTTGCAGGCCTACAAACTGCTGGCCGATCACGGCGAGTTGAATTCCGAGGTCGTCGCCTTTCCGCAGGTATTTGCCAAAGATCCAGCGGCAGAACTCGCGGGCATCCAGAAGACCCGCGATGAATATAAGAGTGTGGCTCATTTACATGTAACCGGAGTCAAGGTATTTGCAGATGGAGTTGTGGAGTTTCCATCTCAAACCGCGCACTTGACCAAGCCATACAAGAATACCGGACGCAACGGCGATCTCTTGTTTGACCCCCAGAAATTTGCCGAGCTGTGTGTAATGGCAGACAAACAGGGATTGATCGTTCACGTGCATGCCATCGGAGATGGCGCAGTTAAGGCGGCGCTCGATGGAATTGCGGCTGCCCGCAAGGCCAACGGAAATTCCGGCTTGCCGCACACTCTCACGCATGAGCAATTCGTTCGGCCCGAAGATTTTCCTCGCTTTCGTGCGCTAGGCGTGGTAAGCGCGTTGCAATTGTTCTGGGCGGATGCGAGCAATGACACGGTTGAAATCATCAAACCTTATCTTGATCCCGGGATTTATAAGTGGCAATATCCAGCGCGTTCAATTCTCGATAACGGCGGAATCATTTCCGGCGCTAGCGATTGGCCTGTGTCAACGGCGAACGTGTTCAAGGCGATTTATCAGGCGGAAACGCGGGAGGGTCCGGAAGGTGTGCTCGATCCATCGCAGGACATGCCGCGCGAGGCTATGCTTTACGCCTACACGCGGAATTCGGCACGGGCCATGAATATGAATTCGCTCGGAAGCATTGCTCCCGGCAAACGCGCTGATTTGGTTTTGCTGGATCACGATGTGCTGACGGTTTCGCCCGAGGAGATGCGGGAAACGAAGGTGTTGTGGACCATGGTCGCAGGAAAAGTCGTATACCGGCCGAAGTGAAGCATCGGCTATGTCTCTCTCCGACCAACTCGGTTTCCGCTTCGCGCCACCAGAGCGGCGCGTCTGGACTGTGCGTGCCCTCGTTGCCGCAATCCGGACCCACGTGGAGCGCGAATATACCGATGCCTGGGTGGAAGGCGAAATCTCCAACTTTCGTGCGCCGGACTCGGGACATCTTTATTTCACCTTAAAAGACGGAAATGCCCAGATTCGCGTCGTGATGTTTCGCTCATCGGCAAGATTCTTGCGTTTTCGCCCTGCAGATGGAATGCAGGTGATTATTCGAGGCCGGGTCACGATTTATGAAGAGCGCGGCGAATTGCAGATTTCTGCTGAATATGTCGAGCCCAAGGGTGCAGGAGGGTTGCAGGTTGCCTTTGAGCAGTTGAAGGCGAAGCTGGAAGCCGAGGGACTGTTTGCGGCAGAACGGAAGAAGCCAATACCGCCGCTTCCTGGCCGAATCGGGATTGTAACGTCTCCAAAAGCGGCCGCGCTACAGGATATTCTCAACATCCTTCACCGAAGACATCGGACGGCGAGTGTGGTGATTTATCCTGCGCAAGTACAGGGAGAAGCCGCGGCGCTGGAAGTGGCCAGCGGTGTTCGATATTTCAACAAGGTCCGCTCCGTGGAAGTAACTATCATTGGTCGCGGAGGAGGCTCGGTTGAAGATTTGGCCGCATTCAATGACGAAGGATTGGCGCGAACGATTGCCGCTTCGGAGATTCCGGTGATCTCGGCCGTAGGGCACGAAACCGATTTCACGATCGCCGATTTTGTCGCTGACCTGCGCGCGCCAACCCCATCGGCCGCGGCGGAGTTGGTCATACGATCGAGGGTGGAAATCGAAAACCAGACAGGGAGCCTGCATGAGCGGCTGCTGCGCGCGATGGAGCGGCGTCTGCTGGAGGCGCGGCATGCATTGATCGAGCTTTCGCAGCATGGGGCCTTTGCACGCATGATGGATCTGATCCGCCGTCACCAGCAAAGACTGGATGATTTGACCTATCGCCTGGAACGAAACGAGCGGCAAGCCCTGGAACTGCTCCGCCGTAAATTGGAAACCATTTCAGCAGCGGTGCTGCACTATGACTTGCGCCGCGTATTGGCAGGAATCCGGCAGGAACTCGAGTCAGGTACTGCGGCTGTGGTTTCTGCGATCCGCAATCAGCTTTTGTTGAAGAAAATACGGCTGGAGCGTGCGGGCACTGCCCTGAATGCGTTATCTCCGCTGGCCATCCTCGAGCGGGGCTACGCTTTGGTTTTTGACAGCCACGGAAACTTGGTGAAAGATGCGCAACAGGTTCAGGTCGGGGACGAAATTTTGGCTCGCCTGACCAGTGGTGAGATTCGCGCACTGGTAAAAGACAAAAGCAAACCGGAAGCGTACTAAACATTCACGAACCACAGGTGCTCCTGATTAAAATGTAGTTAAGCGGCTGCTTTGCGACGGAGAACCCGGTGACTCAACTCACGGCGCCATGGCTGAAAATCTCGTTCACGGTGCTCGATATTCTGCTGGTGGCGCTGCTCATTTATCAGGTCTTGGTGATGATCCGGGGCACGCGCGCTGCACCGATGCTCGCCGGTCTGGCCGCCGTGGCAGTGGCGTTCTATTTGGCACGCATCGGCGAACTCGCAACTCTCAACTGGCTGGTCAGTCATCTTCTTCCTTACATTGTGTTCGCCCTGATCGTGGTGTTCCAGTCAGAAATTCGGCACGTTCTCTCGGATCTGGGGCGGCGCATAACATTCATGCGTGGACAATCGATCGATGGCGATTCCTACGACGATATCGTGCTGGCGGCTAATTTGTTTTCCCAGCACCAGACCGGCGCGCTGATGGTGATCGAACGCGAGATTGGCTTGCGCACCTACATCGAGAGCGGTGTGGCAATGGACGCAAAATTGTCCTACGATCTGCTGGCCACCATCTTCCGGCCCAGCGCGCCGCTGCACGATGGAGCAGTCATCATTCAAAAAGACCGGCTTGCCGCGGCCGCGTGTTTTTTGCCGCTTTCGATGAATCCGGTGCTTTCGACGCAATTGGGAACTCGTCATCGGGCGGGAATCGGCATCACTGAAGAAACCGACGCCATTGCCGTGATTGTCTCTGAAGAAACCGGCGCAATCAGCCTGGCCATCGCCGGAAAGATCGAGCGCGATCTTACGGTCGAGCAACTGCGCAATCGTTTGAGCAGCGAATTGAAGCGCTACATGTCGCCTGTGGCATTGCCGACCGTTGCCCCACAGGACGAAGAGTTGCGCGAACAGGAATCTCCCTTGCGCGACACCGCAAAGATGGCGCTTGATGAGCCATCGGAGCGGCAGACAGAGGGTCCAAGGTCATGAATTTTTTCCGCCGCTGGGTATTGCACAACTTCTGGTTAAAGGCCTTGTCGCTGTTACTGGCAACCGGGCTGTGGATGGCGATTTCGCCGGATCAACAGCCCGCAGAAGTCGCCATCCGGGTGCCGATTGAGTTTGAACACGTCCCGCGGCATCTGGAAATCAGTTCGGAAAACGTCCCCGAAGCGCAGATTCGGGTGCGGGGGCCGGAGCGGATGATCCGGAATTTGCGCTCTGTCGACCTGCATGCTGAACTGGATTTGGCTGACGCCAAGCCCGGCGAGCGCACATTCGATCTGACTGCGCAGCAGGTCCGGCATCAGCGCGACCTGCAGGTGGTACAGGTAGTGCCCGGCCAGGTGCATCTCAGCTTCGATACGCGGCTGACTCGCGACGTGGAGATTCATCCGCAAATAGCTGGGAATTTTGCCAGCGGGGAACAGATTGCAAAGGTCATCGTCACCCCGGAGCGAATCACGATTACCGGGCCGCAGCATCATGTGGAAAACGTAGTTGCCGCCACAACCGATCCTATCGATGCCTCGGGAACCCGGACCCAGGCAACCTTTCTCACCAATGTTTATATCTCCGATCCCCTGGTGCAAGTGGTGAATCCTACGTCCGTTTCGGTAAGGGTGATCATGAACACTGCAGCGAGTGGGCATTGATTTGTTATCCTCTCATGTCATCTTCGGATTGTTTTTGTCGATAATTCTCCGGTCAGTTCATGACAATGCATAGCCGACAACTCTTTGGCACGGATGGAATACGCGGGGTCGCCGGGGAATTCCCTCTGACGAGCGACAGCACGTATTTGATTGGCCGGGCGCTGGGTCACGACCTCATGCGGGCTAATCCCAAGCCACGGGCCGTGATAGGCCAGGACACTCGTGAGTCAAGCGCGTGGATTGCAGACCGTGTGTCGGAGGGCATGGCTGCGGTGGGCGTGGAGGTCCACAGCGCGGGAGTGATTACAACTCCTGGGATTGCGTTTCTGGCGCGCTCCCGCGGATTCGCGGCGGGAATCGTGATCTCGGCGTCACACAATCCCTGGACGGATAATGGCATCAAGGTTTTCTCCGCAGACGGATTCAAGCTGAGTGACGAACGCGAAGTGACGATCGAAAAGGAGATCTTTGCGTTGTTGGAGAAGCCGGGTGCGATGGACGATACGGCAATGAAAGTTGCCGGGCCTTCGTTGCCGGGAGAATCAGCACTGCGCAAGGCTTATATCGATTGGCTGGCGGCGAATGTAGCTTCCGATTTGAGCCGGCTTCGCCTGCTCGTGGATTGCGCCAATGGGGCGGCAACGGCTGAGGCTCCGGAGTTATTTCGGAAGCTGGGCATTCAAGCGACATTCGTGCATGTCACGCCCAACGGAAGGAACATTAATGAGCGGTGCGGAGCCCTGTATCCCGAGACGCTGGCTAAAGCCGTTTCGGAAGCGGCAGGGCAATTTGATTTGGGCGTGACTTTTGACGGCGACGCCGATCGTGCGCTGTTTTCCGATGCTCGAGGCCGCGTGGTGAATGGTGATGGCGTATTGCTGCTAGCGGCGCGCGATCTGCAAGCCCGCGGAAAGCTGGCGGAGAATATTGTCGTAGCTACGACCATGTCGAACATGGGTGTCGAGATAGCACTCAGACAATCGGGCATCCGCATGCTGCGCGCCAACGTCGGAGACAAATATGTTCTGGAGGAAATGCTCAAGACGGGCGCAACTCTTGGTGGCGAACAGTCCGGGCATGTGATATTTCGTGATGGCGACGCCACTACCGGTGACGGCCTGCTGACTGCCTTGCGAGTCATGGATGTCATGGTCCGATCCGGCGAACCGCTGACCGAACTCGTAAGCGACCTCAAGATTCTTCCGCAAAAAATTCAGAATGTGCGCGTGCGGGAAAAGATTCCATTTACCCAGGTGCCGGAAGTGCACAAAGAAATTGAAGCGGCCGAACGCGAACTGGACGGAAACGGGCGTGTGGTGGTGCGCTACTCCGGAACTGAGGCTTTGGCGCGGGTGATGGTGGAAGCACAATCGGAAGAAAAAATGCGGGCGGTCACAGAAAAGATTGCGTCAGCGATTCAGCGGACGCTGGGGATCCGATAGACGGATCACTTCAGAGGCCGTAATTCGGGCTCTTCGCCAGTGCAAGCCCCGAGGCGCAAAATTCCATCAGGCTGCCCTTTTGCTCGGAACTTTCGCGCCTGGGAACGGAGCAACTCTACAAGTACAGAGCCGACGAGGAGGAGGACCATAATCTCGTCGACCCTCAACCCGAAGTGGGCAGCGGACGCGGAAGGTATTGCTCGATAAGATTGAAGAGGTAAGCTGGTAGTCTCCTGGCAAACGGTGATGGGTCCCCAGCAAGATTCATTGACGAAGCGATTGCGTTTGTCATTAGGCGCCTGGCGATCGCTGGTCCGCAGAATTGACCCCAGCCGCAGCCGTCTCGCTTGGCGCACGAACGCCCTTTACTGGCTCGACGGTGCGATGCAATCGACATTACGGCGTATTCAAGACAAGAGCTACTCAGAAGCTCTGGCAGCCACTATTCTCCAGCCGCCGATTTTTGTGCTAGGCTTCTGGCGTTCCGGAACCACTTTTCTGCATGAGTTGCTGTGCTGCGACTCACGTTTTGGCTTCCCGACCACTTATGCCTGCTTGAATCCCGCACACTTTCTCCTTTCCGAGCGCTGGATTCCCGCCCACCAGCAACAACAAACCCGTCGCCCTATGGATGAGATGCACTATTCATGGTCATCTCCGCAGGAAGACGAATTCGCCTTGCTGGGGTTAGGCGCACCATCCGCTTACCAGGCGCTATTAGTTCCTTCGCTGATGAAGAATGTGAACCCGCTTCTCGACTTGCAGCAGCTCCCGGTCAAGGACCAGGAGACGTGGTATGGAACCTTCGAATATTTTCTGAAGCTTCTGACGATCCACCAGGGGAAGCCTCTGATTTTGAAATCCCCAACTCACGGCTATCGGATGCGCACCTTGCAGAAGAAATTTCCTGGAGCGCGATATGTGCTCATCGAGCGTAACCCCTACGAAATCTTCGCGTCCAATTTGAAATTGTGGCGGACGCTGACCGGGCGTTATGGCCTGGAGCATTGCTCCGAAAATGAATTAGAAAGATTTATTCTCGCCGCGTACACGTTGCATGAGAAGGTAATCTCGGAAGGACTCCGCTACTCTACGCCAGGTTCAATCGCCAGGCTTCGTTACGAGGACTTGGTTGCGAAACCCGTCGAACAGATCTCTCGTGTCTACTTCCAACTCAAGCTCCCAGATTTCGAGCTCGTGCGCCCGGCAGTGGAGGCACATCTGGCCAAAACAGCGGGTCATCGAAGAAACCGCTTCAGACTATCGCGAGAGCAGAGAATGCGTGTTGACGCTGCATGGGGCAGCCTGATTGAACAAAAGGAATACGCCTGGTCCGGCTGTTCTATTGAGTTGAGTGATGGGGAGCGAGCTCCGACCGAATAGCTGTATCAGGAGTTCTCTGGGCTATCGCCTTCGGCTTCTCCCGGAGTGGCCAAGCGTGTTCGACGGAAGATTTTCTCTAGCCTCCTGCGGATCGCACCCGCAAAAATCAACCACGCTCCCCAGAGCATGGCGGCCAATGGTGTGAGGATCTGAAAGAGATATCCTCCGCTGGGGTCTCCATAGGCGAATAGCCGTGCAGGTACCATCAGCACGAGGGTCAGAACCAGGATGAGAGAAAAATAGAATTCCCGTTTTGGAACCACCGCTTTCTTTTAACAGGCAATCCACCTGAATGTCAATATCAAAGAAAGCGCATTCCAGCCGCAGCACTGGTGACGGCCTGCCATTGGTATAGATGCATAACCAGCACAATGCGAAGATAATGAAGGCCGCGTTGACAGGTGGCTTCGTGTGAAACCTGGTAGGTCCACAGCCTCAGCGACAAGGCAATCGATTCGCCCATGAATCTTGCTGGGGATCCATCATCGTTTGCCAGGGAAGTGGAGGTTGACCTCTTCAATCTTATTGAGCAATACCTCTCGCATCCGCCGGGCCACTTGGGGTAGAGAGTCGACGAGATTATGTTCCTCCCCTTCGTCCATTCGGTAGCTGTAGAGTTGCTCCTCCCCTGACTCAAGGTAGCGCACAAATTTGAACTGGTCGTCCATGACGGCAATGGTGCCCTTGGTAATGGGGGCGAAAGTCGAATTTGGCTCCAGGTTCATGCTGAAGACATATCGATCCGGCAGACTTTTTGCCTCGAAAGCCGGCTTGAGAGAGATGCCATCAGTCCAGTCCGGGAGCGGAGATCCAATGAGGTCGAGGAGGGTAGGAAGCAGGTCCGCTTGCTCAGCAGGCTCTTCAATGTGCACGGCGTCTTTTTGGCCGGGAAGGTGGATCAACAACGGGATTCGGATGACGCTGTTGTAGAGGGCAGGGCCTCCGTGGCCCAAACGGTCGTGTTCAAATAATTCTCCATGATCCGCTGAGATAATCACAATCGATCGATCCAGACGGCCGGTTCGATCCAGCCAATCCAGAAACTCCCCAACAGAGTGGTCAGCGTATAGGACCATTTCGTCGTAGGCATTGCGCAACTGCTCTGCTGTGGCGCCACGATGCGGGATTTTAGTATTGGGCACCACAAGGTTGGCATAGTCCTGGATATGTTGTGAGACGAAACGGTGTCGATAAGGAGCGGGAGGCCAATACGGGTCATGAGGCGGTAGAATGTGTGACCAAAGAAAGATTGGATGCGAGTTATTTTGTCGTTCCAGAAACTTCGTCGCTCGTTCAAACACATCTTCGGGCGGCGATAGATAACGGTCGCCCCAAATCATCTTATCGAGAGAAGCACCGACGCGACTGTTCACCCCGCGGAGTAACGAGAATGCAAGAGTGCTTTGCGTGTTAACGCCTAATAGGTTGGACGCGCGATAGCGAAACCCAGTAAGGCCCTTTGGAGAAGCATATTCCACCGCATCGTAGCTATCCAGGGTTCCGTGGCGAAATGGGGCGGCGAGGAAATTCGAAGAGATCATCGCTGTGTAATATCCTCGCTGCTTCAATAAGGCGGGCAGGCTTTCCTGCTGGTTCTTATCCCGAAGGAAGCCGCCGGTTTGAAAGACTCGATGCGACCACGGAAGCTTCCCCGTTTCCATCGATGCAGTCGTCGGAGTGGTGAAGTTAGAATTTGCAAAGTGGTAATCGAAAGTAAAGCTGCGTTGTGCAAATCTCTCAAGATTGGGTGTAGTCGCTCGGCCGTACCCGTAGACGGACATGTCATCGGCCCTTAGCGCATCAATGGTTATGAGGTAAATGTCCGGAGCGCCGGAAGCCGCAGTCGCGTGCGACGGACGTTCGTAGTCATGGAACAACCGCACGCCATGTAGCCAAAGCGCCGCGACCGCGACAATCGCGAGGACGATATGGAACCAGGCGATCGGCATCAGGCGGGTGCGGCAAAACTTCTGTAGCATGTCCCAGTCGACAAGACAAAAACATGCTATGCAAATGCAAGTGACGCCGACAGCAGCGTCGATTAGAAGGGATAGATCCTGATGCCAGTGAGGAAAGACCTCAATCGTAAAAGCCTCGAATAACTGCACAAGGAGATATACCAGGGGACCCGCCATCCACAGGTCCCAGAGCAAGTGGATTCGCCATCGCGCCGGCAAGAGAAGCCCGGCAAATTTTCCGATCAACAGGACAAAAAACCACCAACAACAGGCGATTGCAATTGAAACCAACAAAACAGCCGCGAGTTCCAACGCGATCTCGCCTGTGGTCAGATAAAGACGCAGACTGTCGATCTGCTGTAAGAGTTCTACTTCAAGGCTTAAGCAAAGCAAAGCCACGATGCTAAGCAAGGCGATCCCTGACCGCAAATTCACAGCTCTTGGGATCCGCACATCCTTGGGAGGTGGTGCTACGGCCAGATCGGCAGGCAAGTTCCTAGATCTCCATCGGTTGCGCTCAAGATTTCTAGCAGAAACGCCGATTTTACAGGAAACTCCGCCCAGACTGGAAGCAAGATACGTAGGCCGGCGGATGCTCGGTGCGGCAGGGTCTGAAGGCGGCGATTGCATATGCGCCAGGGCAGGTTGGCTGAAGTTTCCAGGCTTGTCGCTTTCAGCCAAGATGGCATTGCCCACCGCCTCTCTGCGCGGAGTACCGTTACTAGCAATCGAAGCATATACTTGCTGTTCTTGATTATCTCATCGGTGACGGATAAAGCGAAATACCCGCTATTCTGGTCAGAGTCCAGCATTTAGAGGTTATTTAAGTGGGACAGAAAGTTCTGCTAGTCACAGGTTCTTGCGGACTGATCGGGTCCGAGGTCAGCCTGTTCTTTTCATGCCAGGGTTTTCGGGTAGTCGGAATCGACAACAATCTCCGTGCGGTTTTCTTCGGACCGGAAGGAGATACCACCTGGGTGCTGGGACGGCTCAAGGAACAAATTTCGGGATACCAGCACAGCACACTCGATATACGCAACCGTGAGGCATTGCTCCCGTTCGTCAAAGAAACCAAGCCTGACCTGATTATTCACACGGCAGCACAGCCGTCGCACGATCGAGCGGCGGCGATCCCGTTCCTCGATTTCGAGACCAACGCGTTGGGCACGCTGAATTTGCTGGAGGCGGCGCGACAGTATTGTCCTGAGTCACCGTTTATTCACATGTCCACCAACAAAGTTTACGGTGACCGCCCCAATGAAATCCCTCTGAAGGAACTCGAGTCACGCTGGGACTATGACGACCCGGCTTATGAGAATGGTATCCCGGAGACCCTTTCGATCGATCAGAGCAAGCACTCGATATTTGGAGCGTCGAAAGTAGCGGCCGACGTTATGGTGCAAGAGTACGGTCGCTACTTCAACATGCCGACATGCTGCCTTCGCGGAGGGTGCCTGACCGGGCCGAATCACTCCGGAGTCGAGTTGCACGGGTTCCTGAGTTATCTTATCAAGTGCAATATGGAAGGCCGCCAATACACCGTCTTTGGCTATAAGGGAAAGCAAGTGCGCGACAACATCCACTCTCTTGATGTAGCCCGCTTCATGTTGGAATTCTCGAAGGCCCCGCGGGTGGCGGAAGTCTACAATCTAGGTGGCGGAAAACAGAACGCTTGCTCCATCCTCGAAGCTTTCGAGATGGCACGGTGCCACACGGGTCAGGCGATGAAATGGCGGTACATCGATGAGAATCGCAGTGGCGACCATATCTGTTATTACAGCGACCTGCGCAAGATGAAGGCACACTATCCGACGTGGGGTATTACCCGGCCGCTTGACATTATCTTCGGCGAAATCGTCACTAGCTGGACCGAGCGGCTGATGAGGCAGGCCACCGGATGAAGGTTCTCATCACCGGGATCTGCGGATTTGTGGGCAGCTCGCTGGCCCACCATTTGTTGGAGAGGCACGAGAACCTGACAATCTGTGGTATCGACAACCTGATGCGCCCCGGCTCCGAGGTGAATCGAGGCCGTTTGCGGCAACTGGGCGTGACTCATATTCATGGCGATATTCGGGCAGCCAGCGACTTTGAGAGTTTGCCGACAGCCGACTGGGTAATTGACGCCGCCGCGAACCCAAGTGTGCTGGCAGGAGTGCTAGCGGGATCCAGCAGCCGGCAGCTTTTCGAGCACAACCTCTCCAGCCTGGTGAACGTTCTCGAATACTGCAAGACGCGAAAAGCGGGTCTGGTGTTGCTCAGCAGCAGCAGGGTCTACTCGATCTCCGCCCTATGCTCGATTCCCTTGGCGGAAAATGACGAGGCATTCCAACTGGATGGCTCGAAGGCCTTGCCGCCCGGAGCAACACCTCGCGGGATCGGGCCGGATTTCTCCACGGAGCCGCCGATCTCCCTTTATGGAAGCACAAAGCTGGCATCGGAAAAGGTTGCACTCGAATAC
>JASIEN010000766.1 GCA_030045935.1 Candidatus Sulfotelmatobacter sp. | reverse complement strand
TGACGTCGGCGTTGCCATGAATACCGGCACCCAGGCCGCCAAAGAAGCCGGCAACATGGTCGACCTCGATTCCAATCCCACAAAGCTGATTGAAATCGTTGAAATCGGAAAACAATTATTGATGACGCGCGGCGCGCTGACGACATTTTCCATCGCCAACGATGTCGCCAAGTATTTCGCCATCATTCCCGCCATGTTTGCCGGAACTTTCCCGGTCCTTGAGGCGCTGAACATCATGCACCTCAAGACGCCGGATTCGGCGGTGCTCTCCGCTGTGATCTTCAATGCAATCATCATCATTGCATTGATTCCGCTGGCATTGCGCGGGGTGAAGTACCGCCCCATGGGAGCAGCGGCGCTGCTGCGTAACAATCTTTGGATTTATGGCGTCGGCGGCATCATTATTCCGTTCATTGGGATCAAGCTGATCGACATGCTGATCACGCGAGTCGGTCTGGCCTAGAGGAGTTTTGCCATGAAGAAAAATCTGATTACTGCCATTTTAATGACGATTGCGACCACCATTTTGCTGGGCATTATCTATCCGCTCGTGGTGACTGGACTGGCGCAGGTCCTGTTTCCCAGCAAAGCCAATGGACAACTCATCGAAGCCAACGGCAGGCTGATCGGTTCTCGAATCATCGGTCAGGCTTTTACCGGGGCTAGTTATTTTCACTCTCGTCTTTCCAGCGCTGGCAATGGGTACGACCCCACCGCTTCCAATGGCTCGCAGTTGGGGCCTACCAACCATCTGCTCGTCGATCGCGTGAAAGGCGACGTCGCAACGCTTCAGGCTGAGAACCCCGGCGTACCGGTTCCAATCGACCTCGTCACATCCTCCGGTTCCGGACTCGATCCCGACATCACTCCCGCAGCTGCCGAATTTCAGATTCCCCGCGTCGCCAGGCAACGCGGCCTCAGCCAAGATCGTGTGCGCGAGCTCGTGCGTCAGCATACCGAGCAGCGGCAATTTGGATTTCTCGGCGAGCCGCGCGTGAACGTGCTTGAATTGAATCTGGCGTTGGACCAGATTTCCCGGAAAGCCGCGCGCTGATTCGGTTCATTCTCTCCCGTCTTTTTTCGCTCACAAAAGCGCCTCGGCCGCGTCTCGCTCCGGCTGAACTCCGCGGGCGCGTTACCCAGTAACTAAAGTGCTCTGTCGCGTTTTCCTTAGTGCTCTGTCTGATCTTTCTTGTGGCGGATAAGATCGCTGTGAACACAACCGTCCAGACCGTCGAGGAAAGACCTATGAATGTACGCAAGAACTGGTGGAGCGGAGCAATTTTCGTGCTGGTCCTCGCATTCACCTTGCAGTCCCCGTTAGCAACCGAAGCGCAAGATGCGCCTGCGGCGCAGGATTTGCCGCCTGCGCAAGGCGATCAAACCGACTCTCAGGATCCGCCAAGCAGAGTGGCAAGGCTCGATTTCATCGAAGGCTCAGTGTCATTTCAGCCAGGCGGCGAAAATGACTGGGTCGATGCGGAACTGAATCGGCCGTTGGTGACGGGCGATAACCTCTGGGCGGATGAAAATTCCCGCGCGCAAGTTCACATCGGATCGGCCGCTTTCCGCCTGGGAGCGCAAACCGGAATCACTCTGCTCGAGGTCAGCGACCAGGCCGTTCAGATTCGTATGGTAGAAGGATCGTTGATCGTGCGGGTTGTGCACGTGGACGACGGCGACTCTTACGAGATCGATGCGCCGAACATGGCGTTCACGATTCAGCAGCCAGGCGAGTACAGACTTGATGTCAACTCGGAAGGCACTCTGACTGACGTCACCGTTTTCCGCGGCCGCGGCGAGGCTACAGGCGGAGGATCATCCTATGCCCTCGTTGCCGGCCAGGAAGCTAGGTTTTCCGGAACCGATGAGTTGAATTACGATCTTGGCCAGCTCCCGCCCAGCGACGACTTAGATGGCTGGGCTTTTGAACGCGATCGCATGGATGATGACTCTGATTCCGCGAACTACGTCTCCCGCGATATGATTGGTTACGAAGATCTCGACCAGTACGGCGATTGGACGTACATTGCTGGTTACGGTCCATCTTGGCGGCCGCGCGGCCTTGCGGTCGACTGGGCGCCGTATCGCTTCGGACATTGGGCCTGGGTCGGGCCGTGGGGTTGGACCTGGGTGGAAGCTGAGCCTTGGGGATTCGCCCCGTTTCACTACGGACGATGGGCCAATACCCCGAACGGATGGTTCTGGGTTCCAGGCCCGGCAGCGGTGCGTCCCGTGTACGCCCCCGCGTTGGTGGCATGGGTAGGCGGTGGGCCGCGCTCCGGTTTTTCATTCTCATTCGGCGCGGGAGTGGGATGGTTCCCGCTGGCCCCGGGCGAAGTGTTTATCCCTGCTTACCACGTCAGCAATGTTTATGTGAACCGCGTGAACGTCACGAATACCGCGGTCACGGCCGTGAAAGTGACGAACGTCTACAACACTGTCGTGGTGAACCACAACGCAACCAACATCACGTACGTGAACCGCAACGTCATCGGCGGGGTGACTGTGGTTTCGCGCGACACGTTTGTGAACGCTCGGCCTGTGGTCCGCAATGTTGCCTCAATTTCGGCAAAAGAACTGGCTTCTGCGCCGGTTTCGCAGATGACTGATGCCCAGCCCGTGCCAACCAGCGTCTTAGGCGAAGGAAGGATCGCCGCCAACAAGCCGCCCGCGGCGGTGACAAGTCGGCAGGTGGTCGCGGTGAGAACGCCAGCAACAATGCCTCGCTCGTTTGACCAGCAGCGCGCTGGTCAACTTTCGCAACCATCACTCGTCCGCCAGCAAGCGCCGGGACGGCCTGTGCAGATGAACCCACAAGCCACCAGCAAGCCTGCAATAAGCAACGATGGCTTCCGTCCGTTTACGCCATCCAGCGGCAGCAACACACAAAGTCATGCAACGCGAGTCTGGGAGGAGCAAGGAACTCCCGAGCCGGCAAAGCCCGTCTCCAATCAGGCAAACTCCGGTTCGCGTGCTAAAGGCAACGGCGGGCAGCGACAATCATCGCAGCCTTCTGAGCAAGCATCGCGTTCGTCAGCCAAGACGCCGGCTCCGGTCGTGCGCAGAGATG
>JASIEN010000765.1 GCA_030045935.1 Candidatus Sulfotelmatobacter sp. | reverse complement strand
CCAAAATGTCGGGTGATAAACTGATACGGATGTCTTTGATTCGCGTCTTGGTGTGCGTTGTCTGCTTGAACGTCATATGCTTGGCCGCAGCAGCACCGGCCGAAACTGTTGTATCTCCCAATATCATTCTGATCACGGTAGATACGACCCGCGCCGACCGCATGGATTTTCTGGGTTCGAAGCGTGGGCTAACACCGAATCTGGACGCACTGGCCAGCGATTCTGTGGTTTTCACGCATGTCTACTCCCAGGCCCCATTTACCGCCCCGTCTCACGCCACCATCCTCACGGGCACGTATCCCCAATTCCACCAGGTTGAGGATTTCCAGGTGCGTCTGCGCAAAGACCTGCCCTATGCGCCCGCGATTCTGAAGGCCCACGGTTATCACACTGCGGCCTTCGTCGGTTCCATTGTTCTCGATCCGTCCCAGGGACTCGCCGAGGGCTTCAACCGCGGATTCGACACCTACGACGCAGGCTTCCATATCGCGCGTCCGGGGGAGGATCATTACAGTTCTACCGATCGCCGCGCAGCTGTGGTCGTAGAGCACGCTCTCGCCTGGTTGAGCAAAAATTCATCCGGTCCGTTCTTCATGTGGATACATCTCTACGATCCACACTTTCCCTACGAAGCTCCTGATCCTTTCGGGACCCGGTACAAATCGGAGCCCTACGATGGCGAGATCGCGTACTCGGATTCCGCTCTGGGGAAACTGCTGGACTACTTGCACGCGCAAGGACTTTACAAAAACTCGGTGATTGCCATGACGGCCGATCATGGCGAGTCGCTGGGGGATCACGGAGAAGAATTCCACGGATTCTTTCTCTACGATGCAACTATCCACGTTCCTCTCTCGTTGAAGCTGCCGGGAGACCGCTTTGCCGGGAAACGAATCGACAACCACGTCGGACTGGTGGATCTGTTGCCCACGATTTTGCAGACGGCGGGGATCGAAGTTCCGCAAGAAGTGCAGGGGGAATCGCTGTTGGGCATGATGGAGCCGACGTCGGCCGGCGCTGCTACCAGCGAAACTACACCGGCGTCACCCCTGGATCGGCCGCAATATGCGGAAACGCAGTATGGCGTTCGCGCCTATGGATGGAGTGCCATCCGTTCCGTACGCAGCGGCAAATATTTATTTATTGCCGCGCCGCGCCGGGAACTTTATGACATGGTTGCGGACCCGAATGCTGAGCACGACCTGTCAGCTTCATCCAAGGCCGTGGCCGACACGTTACAAGGCCAACTGGATGCCTTCTGGCGTAAGACGAGCAAAAACGAGGAAGCGCCTGTCTCGATCAACGATCCTGAAGCGCAGGAGAAACTGGCTGCTCTCGGTTACACGGCAACGACCAGCGATTCGATAGCAAGCGCTGGCAAGGGCGTGGGCGCCGATCCCAAGGACAAAATCGAGATCGGCAACATGATGGGAGAAGCCAACTACCTGCTTGAGGTGACTCGCCTCGACGAAGCCGCTGCCCTGCTGCAGAAAGTCATTGCCAAAGAGCCTACTCTCTGGATTGCCTATGCGAAACTAGGGGCGACCGAGTTTAATCTTCACAACCTTCCCGAGTCTGTGAAGGCGAGGCGCAAGGCGGTGGAATTAAACCCAGATTCCGTCAACTTGCATTTCGAACTCGGCCAGGTATTGGTACAGGCGAAGGACTTCGAAGCGGCGGTGCCCGAGTTGGAAATCGTTGAAGCGAAAATGCCGGGATCGTTTAAAACCCACGTCCTGCTCAGCGTCGCCGATTCCAGGACGAATCGTCTCCCGCAAGCTATCAAGGAATGCGAAGCAGTCCTCGCTGTCGTGCCCGAAGAATATGGCGCCAACCTGCTTCTTGGGCGCGATCTGGTAGTTTCGGGAAATCCGGATGCCGCTCTGCCCAGGTTGATGAAGGCAGCTTCGATTCGGCCCGCCGCACCCGCTCCGCACCTGCTTCTGGCCGATGCCTATACCAAGTTAGGACGCAATGACGACGCCGAACGAGAGCGAAGTGAGGGTGAGCGTCTGGAATTGAAGGCGCCAACGTCGGGATCAAGCGAGCCCTAGCCCGCCCGTACACAAGGTCCCGGGCGATGGCCTGTACGATTGCTCGCAAACGGTCGCTCCTGAATAAGCTCAGGCTGCAATTTTTTCGGTGATAATTCTGGTGGGGAATTTTTTTTCCATTACCACAATTCCCGCTTCATATGATTCGAAGATTGTCATGCATAGTTAAGCTGGCGCTCTGGCTTGTGGCAAGCGCGCAGGCGGTGCCTCTGCCCGCGCTAGCCATTTCCTCCCAGCCGAATTTCTCTCAGCCTAATATCATTCTGATCACATTGGACACGACCCGCGCCGACCGCATGGGGTTCCTGGGCTCGAAACTGGGATTGACGCCGAACTTGAACGCGCTGGCCCTCGATGCCGCAATATTCACTCGCGCTTATGCGCAGGCTCCTTTGACGCCAACTTCCCATGCGAGCATTCTGACAGGAACGTATCCGCAATTTCACCAGGTGAACGATTTTCACCAACCGCTAGCGGCAGATTTGCCCTATGCTCCTGTGATCCTGCGCTCTCACGGATATCACACCGCCGCCTTTATTGGTGCAATCGCCCTGGACCCGGATCCAAACTACGCACCAGGCTTCGACCGCGGATTCGAAACCTACGATGCCGGTTTTCACAACGAAGGGCCGGGATC
>JASIEN010000764.1 GCA_030045935.1 Candidatus Sulfotelmatobacter sp. | reverse complement strand
TCAACACGCAGTTTCAGTATCTCGACGTTGGCGTGAACATCGACGTGACTCCCCACGTGCATGCCGACCGCGACATCACGTTGAAGATCGTGATGGAGATTTCTTCCGTAGTGGGCCAGTCGAGCATCGGCGGCATCAGCCAACCCATCATCGGCCAGAAAAAAGTGGAGCATGAAATTCGCCTGCGCGACGGCGAGCCCAGCCTGATTGGCGGAATCATGGATGATTCCCAGACCCGCTCCCTGGCGGGCATTCCCGGCCTGGCGCAGATTCCGCTCATCAGGTATTTGTTCGGACAGGAGACGAAAGATCACGAGCAGGATGAGACCGTTTTTGCCATCACGCCGCACATTGTCCGTGCCGTTGATGTGACGGCTGCGAATCAGCGGCCGATTGAAATCGGTACTGCGAATGCCATTCAGCTGCATTACACGAACCACACGCCGCAGACTGCACCGAACCCTGCCCCCGCGAGCACCCCGGCCCCGCAACCGCCGGCGCAGAATCAGCCTCCTGCCCAGCAGCCACCGATGATTCAGCCTGTCAGCGGGCAGGCTGTGAATCTGGCGCCGCAAGGACCGGCGAGTTTCCTTTTCGACCCCAGTCAGATTACGACTACCAAGGGCAGCACGTTCACGGTGAACCTCATGATCTCGAGCGCCCAGAACGTGTACTCGGTGCCGGTGCAGTTGAATTATGACGACAAACTTCTGGACCTGGTGAACATCTCAAATGGCGGCTTTCTCTCGCAGGATGGCCAGGCCGTTGCCTTAGTACATCGCCAGGACGACAAGGGATTGCAGATTACGGCCACGCGGCCCCCCGGCGCCGGGGGAGTTTCCGGCCAGGGCGCCGTGGTCACATTGACGTTCCAGGCCAAGGCCAGTGGCCAGACACCGCTGACCATTACACGTGGAGGAGCCCGTGATCCCGGCCTGCAGCCCATTACCGTCAATGGAGCGCAGGCCTCCGTCACAGTGCAGTAGGAGCATCCAAGTGTGTAGGGTTTGGGATCAGTCCTGTAGCCGCGCAAGCCGTGGGGTTTTGTATCCCGAGAAGCCATGATCAAGAAACCCACAGCCCGCCAAAACTCGATGAGCGGCTTCACCCTCATCGAGCTGATCATCGCGACTATGATCCTGCTGGCTCTCTCGACCATGGCAGTGCCGCTGGCGCGCATGACCATCCAGCGCGATAGAGAGCACATGCTGCGCGAGGATTTATGGCAGCTGCGGGATGCTATTGACCGCTATAAAGATGCGGCCGACCGCGGGGGCTTCCAGACCAAGGTCGATAGCCAGAACTACCCGCCCGATCTGGAGACATTGGTCAAAGGTGTCGATGTACAAGGTAAGAAAGTGCGCTTCTTGCGTCACATTCCCACCGATCCCATGACCGGCACAACCGAATGGGGTTTGCGGTCGATGCAGGACGATCCGGATTCCGATTCCTGGGGCGGACAGAACGTGTTCGATGTTTACACGAAATCGCAGGGAACGGCTCTGGATGGGACGAAGTATAAGGATTGGTAAAACGGTTCGTGAAGGGCAGTGCGTGGAGGGTCGTGACTTTATTGCCATCGAGTAGCGGATTTGGTAAGGGCACGACTTTAGTCGTGCCGTGCGAGAGGCAACCGAAAGATTTAGGGCTTTAGCCCTTGTGGTCACTCTTTCCTCGAGCAATACGAAAACATGAGGACAGTTAAATCCACAACCCGCGCCGCGGGTTTTACCCTGCTGGAACTCCTCATCGTCATGTTCATCATGGCGATCCTGCTGGCTATCGCCGCGCCTATCTACAGCCATTCCGTGCTGAGCGCGCGTGAGGCCGTGCTGCGCAACGATCTGTTCGAGCTGCGCAAGTTGATATCGCAATATACGCTCGACAAGCAGAAAGCTCCGCAGTCGCTGGATGATCTGGTGCAGGCGGGATATCTGAAACAGCTTCCCAAAGATCCCATGACCAACGAAACCAACTGGGTGCCCCAGGAAGAAGACGTTTTGTCTTCGGTGGACCAGATGGAGCCCGGCATCGACGATGTGCACTCCGCCTCAAATCTCATCGGCACGGATGGTACTGCATACAGCAGCTGGTAGATCCTCCAGAATCACTCCGGGTTTACGTTCTCCAACAACTCTGCCAGTGCGGAGAAGGGCCAATGTCGTTATTGCGTATTGGTCCCGCCGGCGTCCCGGCACTGCAGACTGGTCGACAAATCCTCGCTCAGTCGGCCCAGGTCGCGACTCATGCGCGCCACCACAGCACGAAGGTCGGAGAGTTTGTTGGCTCGGTCAGTGAGTTCGTCGATTGAAAGTTTACGCGGGCTTTTGCCGTTCGAAAACAAGTAGCGCTCCTTCGCCATTACGATATAGTTAGCAGAGTTCTTGACCTCGTCGGGGTCGTCTGTCTTCTGCTCCCCTTTTCCTTTTTTCCTGGTTGCCTCCTGTACCCACGGATTAACCAATGTTTCCCGCCGCCGATGGGCCTCGAGATAATTGTCGATAGAAGGTTCATACCTGCTGTGAAATCCCACATCAGCTTCTACGTCTGCTCCTGGAAAGACCAGATGGTAAAGCATCGTTGGTGTGCAGCCGGTGGGTGGATCCGGATCGTTTGACACACAGGGATTTACCCGGGGAGCCGCACAGCGATTCGGGCCTCGGCCTGGGTTCACGTCAGGAAAGCATCCCTTCGGTCCGCGAGGCTGCTGATACCAGCCCAAGAATGCGAATAAAGTCCCCACACCCCCAGCGACCGCTCCAACCCAATTACCAACCGTGGCTGTCTTCCTGGCCAGAGCCAGACTCGAGCCGACAGCGCCGCCTCCCGTCCCCACGGCGCTTCCAAGCGTGCTAAGGCTCACGGCTGCGTCACGGCGGTCGCTCAGATCATCGTGGACTGCCCGCACCTGCCCGGTTTCGCTGTCAATCTCAGAAAGAAAACCGTCGACCTGCAGCGAGGCAGTAGTCACCATTTCGCTGATCTCCTGGCGCAAAACTAGCGCCTCTGTTGCACGCAGCCCGCATCGATCAGCCGAAGAGATCTTGCTCAGTTCCATGATTAGATCCCAGACACAGCGGGAGGCATCGCCTCCTTGTGCATCTTTTACATATTCGCGGGTGCATTTGTTGTTATTAGCTGCGGCGTTTGTGCAGTCTTTCTTATAACTCTTGGAACAGACCTCTTTGGCGGCTGACTCGGCCGTCGGACCGAGACAGATGTCCCCGTAAAGCTTACAATCGGTCGACTCAAAGGCCAGGTTTGATTGTGTCGCGGCAGGCAGGTCGCAGATTGTCAAGAAGACGACAGCTAGGTAGAGGCCCGAATACTCTCGTGATCGAAAAGGTCGCATCGTGTCCTCCCGTGCGTGAATGATTTGGTTCTTAGGCAGGTGTGCTTATGCTCGCAAAGGTGCCGAGCATCGGGGTATCCGGGGTCGAGAGTTGTTCGGCTCGGTACCCATTCTTATAGGGACGCCTGACCCTCGAACCCGCAAATTATGCTACTGGGCTAGATTGTCGAAGCTGGATTTCGCTCCGGGTTTCGGTTTTCCGAACAAGCAATGGTTGGCACTGCCCAACCGCTGCTCAATGATTCCGAAGAGCAAAACCAAAACGTCCCGGTGGTACCATTTACTTATGCCCGTCGAAACTGAAATCCAGGCTCCCGCTTCGATTCGCGCGCCGCGCGGCAATTCCATTACCTGCAAAGGCTGGCAGCAGGAAGCGGCCATGCGCATGTTGATGAACAATCTCGACGACGAAGTCGCCGAGCGCCCCCAGGATTTGGTCGTATATGGTGGAACCGGCCGCGCCGCCCGCAATTGGGAGTGTTATCACGCCATTGTCAGGTCGCTGAAGTCGCTCGCCAACGATGAAACATTGCTGGTCCAGTCGGGAAAGCCGGTAGGCGTATTCAAGACATACGAGCATGCACCCCGCGTGCTGATCGCCAATTCAAATCTCGTTGGCCATTGGTCGAACTGGGAGAAGTTCAACGAACTTGAGCGCGCCGGGCTGATGATGTACGGGCAGATGACCGCCGGGTCATGGATCTACATCGGCTCGCAGGGAATTATCCAGGGAACATTTGAAACTTTTTCAGCCGCGGGCGAGAAACACTTTGGCGGCGATCTGGCGGGCAAACTGATCGTAAGCGGCGGCATGGGTGGCATGGGCGGAGCCCAACCTTTGGCTGCGACCATGGCGGGCGCAGCGTTCTTAGGCGTTGAGGTCGATCCCGAGCGCATCAAGAAGCGGCTCAAGACCGGGTACTGCGACTTCATGGTCAATTCGCTCGATGAGGCGCTGCGTATTCTCAAGAATGCCGTGCGAAAAAAAGAAAACGTCTCGGTCGGGCTGGTAGGAAATTGCGCCGATATTATTCCAGAGCTGGCCGAGCGCGGAGTGGTGCCGGATGTTCTCACCGATCAGACTTCGGCGCATGATGCCCTGAATGGATACGTGCCGAATGGGATGACCTTGGCCGCGGCTCTCGAGCTGCGCGGGCGCGATCCGCAGGCATATCAGGAAAAGTCGCTCGATGCCATTGCCCGTCACGTCGAGGGCATGTTGCGCTTGCAGAAGATGGGATCGGTGACATTCGACTACGGCAACAACATTCGCACATTTGCCTTTCAGCGGGGCGTTAAGAATGCATACGATTTTCCGGGGTTTGTGCCCACGTACATTCGTCCACTGTTTTGTGAGGGTCGTGGGCCGTTCCGGTGGGTTGCACTGTCGGGGGAGGCATCCGACATTCATGTCACCGATGACCTGGTTTTAGAGTTGTTTCCCGACAATCAAGTTTTGCGCCGCTGGATCGAACTGGCGCGCAAACGGATTAAATTCCAGGGCCTGCCCGCCCGTATCTGCTGGCTCGGCTACGGCGAGCGCGCGCAGTTCGGGCTGGCGATGAACGACCTGGTGAAGAAAGGCAAGATCAGAGCGCCAATCGTAATGGGACGCGATCATCTCGATTGCGGCTCGGTGGCTTCTCCCTTTCGCGAGACCGAGAGCATGAAAGATGGCAGCGATGCCGTTGCTGACTGGCCGTTGCTGAATGCGTTATTGAATACAGCAGCGGGCGCATCATGGGTCTCGATTCATAACGGCGGCGGCGTGGGTATTGGATATTCGCTGCACGCCGGTCAAGTCACCGTCGCCGACGGAACCGAGATAATGGCGAAGCGGATTGAGCGGGTCCTGACGACCGATCCGGGGACGGGGATTATTCGTCACGCGGATGCGGGGTACGAAGAAGCGAAGGAATTCGCCGTTCGTCGGGGCGTCAGGATTCCGATGAACGAAAAATGAACACCAATCACGGAGACACTGACGCACGGAGGTTGGGTGCGTAATTCAGCACTTCTGCTAGCCAACGTCGGGCAGCTTCTCACTCTCCGCGTCCCGTCGCGAACCGGTGCTCGACGCGGCCTCGACCTCAAACAACTCGGAATCATCGGAGACGCCGCCGTCCTTTGCCTCGGCGGCAAAGTCGTCTCCGTTGGCACGATCAAAGACGCCCTGCACGACCCCTGGATCAAGAAAAACCGCAAGAAAGTCACCGAGATCGACTGCACAGGCAAGGTTGTACTGCCCGGTTTCGTCGACTCACATACACACCCTGTCTTTGTCAGTCCACGTTTGGTCGACTTCGAAAAGCGTATCGAAGGCGCCTCGTACGAAGAGATTGCACAGGCTGGCGGGGGAATTCCAGCAAGCCTAGAGGACGTCCGCAGAGCACGGGAGCGCGTTCTGGCGGATAAAGTTCTCGCGGCGCTGCACGAGATGGCTGCACATGGCACAACGACAGTCGAGGCCAAATCAGGCTATGGCCTCAC
>JASIEN010000763.1 GCA_030045935.1 Candidatus Sulfotelmatobacter sp. | reverse complement strand
AGCCAACGCAGCCACCACTGCAACACTCCCTATAGCAGCTTTCTTGTGCCGCTTAATCAGGCTGGCGATAATGACGGAATCCGACGCTGATTCTTGTGGCGCCTGGCGCACTGCTCCTGCAGCCGGCTCAGAGCGGCCAGAACTCGTGTCGCGCTTTAGACGCTTTAGATCGGCGCGTAAGTCCGAAGCATGCTGGTATCGCACGTCTCGATCCTTTTCCAGCGCTTTATTGATGATCTCTTCGAGCTTCGCGGGCGTTCCTGGATTCAACTGCCCGGGCCACACCGGCGCCTTGTTTAGAATCGCGTTGAACAGCGCCGCCGTCGTATTGCCGCTGAACGGCCGGGCACCGGTCGCCATCTCGTACAACACCACGCCGAACGAGAACAGATCCGTGCGCGCATCCAGCTCTTCTCCGAGCGCCTGCTCGGGCGACATGTAGGCCACCGTCCCGACCGCCGTGCCCGGACTGGTCAGCATCTCTTCTGTCGCCGCGTATGTCGGCAGCGCAGCTTTCGTGCTCTCCGGTGCCAGCTTGGCCAAACCGAAGTCCAGAATCTTGGCCTGCCCGCGCCGAGTCACGAAGATGTTAGCCGGCTTGATATCGCGATGCACGATGCCCTTGGCGTGCGCGGCGTCCAGCGCATCGGCGACTTGCATCGCGATCTCCAGCAGCTCATCGGTCTTCAGCGGTTTTCCGGCGATGCGCTCCCGCAGCGTCTGGCCTTCCAGCAGCTCCATGACGATGAAGGGCCGCGCCTCGTGTTCGCCAATGTCGTGAATGACGCAGATGTTGGGGTGATTCAGCGCAGAAGCCGCGCGCGCCTCGCGCTGGAACCGATCGAGCGCCGCGTGGTCCTTGGCGTAATCGTCCGGCAGAAACTTGAGCGCCACGCTGCGGCCCAGGCGCGTATCTTCTGCCTTGTAAACCACTCCCATACCACCGCTCCCGAGCTTCTCTACGATGCGGTAGTGGGAGATGGTCTTCCCGATCATGACTCGCCCCACCAAACGGGCGATGGACCATAGGGGAATTCTACCTTACCGCGCTGGCGGTCCGACAGCCGGTAAGCCGTGATCGTACAACCGCCTACGGGTCACAGAAGCTCGGGCCGAACAGATAGCTGTTGACAACAGCCCTGCCATCCACCTAACTAACCGATTAGCGAATTACTTGGGGATTTATCGACAGGAATCTGCCGAGCGCTGCCTAAGTGATCGACTGCCGGCTGAGTAGCGGAGCCCATTCAACGGAAATTCTCTACCAGCATCAGATTACTGCCGAATTGATCGAACTGCGTGTAGAGAATCCAGCGGCCGTCGGGAGAGACGGTGAGCTTTGGGTCACCACCGATGGCTATTCGTGTTTCCATCGAAAACTCCCTGACAAGCGTTTCTTTACCTGTCTCGAAGGAATGAAACTTGAGTGGGGTGCCTTTCGAATCAGGGAGGCCGAAGAAGCAAATTCCTTCGCCGGTCAAAGCCCAATCGGCACCGATCCGATCCAGTACTCGAGTTTCTTCCCCGCCATCCACTGGCACTTTCCAAATTTCGGGCACGTCCGGCTTGTCATAGTAGACAAACTTGCCGTCAGCTGACTCAAACGCTTCGAAGCCACCTGTTTTCGTCACCTGTACCTCTGTTCCACCCTGCGCAGGCTGTTTCCAAATCTGCCGAACCCCGCTCCTGATCGAGCCGAAGTAAATCCACCGGCCGTCCCTAGACCAGCTCGGGCGGTAATTGTTAGACGGTCCGCTAGTAAGGCGTCGCGGCTGACCGCCATCTGCGCTAATGACGTAAATGTCCCAATTGCCCCCTTTGGAACTGTCGAACGCAATCCAACGGCTGTCCGTCGACCAGCGCGGACTTCCGAGATAAGCACCACCAGAGGTCAGTTGAACCGGATTGCGGCCATCTCGATCGCAGACCCAAACCTCGTAGTTGCCCGATCGAGCCGAGGTGAAAACGATCTTGGTGCCGTCGGGAGAGAATTGGGGTTCTTGATCTGGTTCGGTCGAGGCAATGAATCTGGAGGGCGCGCTCTTCTGGTCGGACGAGTTCGGGCCAGGAATTCGCCAGATGTTGGTGTCGTACACCTCGCGTTCGTAGACCAAGCGACTGCCGCTACTAGAAATGGAGAGTGCCTCAGGATGCTCGACAGCGACAGCCGAACGCTCGGGTGCCCCTCCAGAGGCCAGGATCGTCCACAGGTTGGTGCTGTCGTAATGACCCGATGAATACACGATTCTCCGGTCGTCGGCCGCCCAGTCCAAGCCATGAATCAATTCATCCTCAGCCAGCCGTCGAGGCTCACCCAGTGACCTTCCATCTGAAGTGAGGGTCAACACATAGACTGCGCCACGAACAGAATAGTCTCTAACAAAGGCCAGACTCTTACCATCACGGGAGAATCGAGGACTCCTATCACCTTCGTATTCACTAGGCGGCGAGGTCAGTTTTCGCTTTTCGCCAGTCTCGACGGAGAGCAAGAAAATGCTATAGGGCTCTCGCGGCGCGCTCTTGTCAATCAACGCTAGATACTTCCCATCCGGTGACCACGACAGTCCGCCGCATCCTGCCGATTCTCCCAACTTCCGTTCCGCACCGCCCAGTGCCGAGATCATCCAGATTTCGGTGTGGCCGGAGACATGGCGGCAAAAAGCGATGTAACGAGCATCGGGCGACCATGCAGGAGCGCGTGCGGCAGAACTCGTGAGTCTTAGCGGCGTTCCAGCGTCCACGATCTTGACATAAATGGCGGAATTGCCGCCCTGCTCGCCCTCCCACGCAAACGCCACCTGTTTGCCATCGGGGGAGATAGCGGGATCTATCTGATGTCCCGAATAACTGGTCAAAGGGACGGTTTTCGGCGCTGGTCGAGCCGGACGAAAAACCTGAAAGTGGATGCCGGCCAGGACAACTAGCGCGACCGACACGACACCAAGTAACACCCACGCTAGCACTGCCGTATTCCGCCCTGTGACTGGTCCTACGGCCGGAGGGCTTACCGCGTTGCCGTCCCCTCGGGTGGGTTCCGTTTCGCCAGCGGGACGCTCCACCGGGGCTATGAAGCGATAGCCCTTGCGAGGCAGGGTTTCGATGAATCGCGGATTGTCCGACGAATCGTCCAGCGCCTGCCGCAACTTCTGAATGGCTTTGTTCAAGCCTTCGTCGAACTCCACAAAGGTGTCGCCAGGCCAAAGGGCCCGCTGGAATTCCTCGCGGCCGACCAACTCCCCTGGGCGCTGCAACAGCAGAGTCAGTACCCGGAACGGTTGATCCTGGAGTGGGACCTTCCGGCCGCGCTTCCGCAACTCGCCCGC
>JASIEN010000762.1 GCA_030045935.1 Candidatus Sulfotelmatobacter sp. | reverse complement strand
AAACAAATGGCGATTGACGCCGACCTGAACGCCGGGCTCATCAACGAAGCCACTGCGCGCGAGCGCCGCCAACAGATAGCACGCGATGCCGAATTTTACGGCGCGATGGATGGTGCGGCCCGCTTCAACCAGCGCGACGCCATTGCCACCATCCTTATTACTGCGATCAATATCATCGCCGGATTTCTCATCGGCGTCTTTCAGCTCGATATCCCGTTTCGCGAAGCGCTCAAAACCTACACCGTGCTCACCGTGGGCGACGGGTTGGTGACGATGATTCCGTCGCTACTGGTTTCGATGGCCGGGGGCATCGTTGTGACCCGCGCATCCTCAGATGCCACACTGTCGGTCGATGTGGGACGGCAGATTCTGGCCAGGCGGCGTCCGCTGCTGATTGCCGCGGGGGTGATGCTTGGGCTCGCAGCGATTCCCGGGCTGCCCAAATTTTCGTTTCTCTTACTTTCTGCCCTGACTGCTTTCCTCGCCTGGCGAGCTCCCAAACTTGGGGAAGAAACTGCTGGCGCAGCGGCAATGCCTGCAGCAGCGGGGGAGAAAAAGCCTGCTGGCGAATCGGTCGAAGACCTGCTTAAACTCGACGAGCTCAGCCTGGAAGTGGGCTACGGATTAGTTGCTCTGGTCGATAAGAATCAGGGTGGACAGCTTCTCGCCCGGGTGCGCGCGCTTCGCCACAACCTGGCCCAGCAGTTTGGCTTCATTGTTCCTCCGGTGCACATCACCGACAACGTGCGCCTGAAGCCGAAAGAATATGTCATCGCGCTGCGCGGAGTGGAGATTGCGCGCTGGGAGCTCTATCAGGACCATCTGCTGGCCATCAGCTCGGAAGGTTCGCCGCGGCCGCTGGCAGGTGTGCCAACGAAAGAACCCGCCTTTGGTGTGGCCGCCGTATGGATCGCTCCCGCGCTCCAGAATCAGGCGCTGGCCTCCGGGTACGCGGTTGTCGATCAAACCTCCGTGCTGGCCACGCACCTTGCGGAGGTTGTGAAACAGCATGCCCACGAATTGCTGACACGTCAGGAAACCAAACGGCTGCTCGACCGGCTGGCCGAGAGCCATCCCAAGCTGGTGGAAGAACTCGTACCCAAAATTCTCAGCCTGGGCGAAGTGCAGAAAGTGTTGCAACAGCTCTTGCGAGAGCAGGTATCGATTCGCGACCTGCCGACGATTCTCGAAACCCTGCTCGATCTCGCGGCCGGCAATAAGAATCCGGTAATGCTGGTCGAAGCGGCGCGGCAGGCGCTGGGACGCGCCCTGGTACGTCCGCTGCTTTCAGAAACTGGCGGCCTGCGCGTGGTCACGCTCGACCGCTCCTTGGAAGAGGAGTTGGGCAGGGCCTTCGGCGGCGGAGGACCCGGCAGCGTATCCGCGCTACAACCGCCTTTTGCCCGGCGAATTCTCGACGGCTTACGAAAGCTCGCAGGCGACCAGGTAGCAGTGGCTAGCCCAGTCCTGCTGTGCTCAACCCCGGCGCGCTATTACCTAAAGCGGCTGCTCGAACCTTTTCTTCCCAAGATCGTGGTGCTCTCGCCGCTGGAAGTGCCGCCGGTGATCGAGGTGCAGTCGGTGGGGGTGCTGCGATGAGTGAGGAGATTTCTTGGCTGGCTGACAGCGGTACCAAACGCCGCTCTTCCACGGTGGATTGAACGGAACTCAATTATGAGCAAGAACACGGCGCAGGCTTATATGAATTGGCAAGATCGGGAAGAACGTGATCGCATTCTGATGGAGCAGTTGCCGCAGGTGCGCTATCTGGCGCGGCGCATCCACGAACGGCTGCCACGGCACGTTCCGCTGGAGGACATGATCCACGCCGGAGTGATCGGCCTCATCGATGCGCTCAACAAGTTCGACCGCTCAAAGCACGTGCAGTTCGGCTCGTACGCCAAGTTCCGCATCCGAGGCGCAATTCTCGATAGCTTGCGCGAAATGGACTGGGGCCCGCGGGAACTTCGCCGCAAGGCGCGCCGGGTAGAAGAGGCACAGCGCAAGCTCAGCCTCGCTCTGAGCCGCGCACCCACCGAACTTGAACTGGCGAAAGAGATGGGCCTGGAGTTGCGGGAGTTTCAGCAGCTTCTCATTGAACTGGATGGGCTGGAGGTCGGGAGCCTGCATGTCGAATCTCCCTGGAACGGACGGGATGAGGACCTGTGCGATTACCTACCAAACGCGCCCGAAGACACGCCGTTTTTCCGTTGCATGCGTTCTGAGATGAAAGAGCTGCTGGCCAAGGCGATCGCCGACCTGCCGGAAAAAGAGCAGCAGGTTCTGGCCCTCTATTACTTCGAGGAACTGACCATGAAAGAAGTGGGCGCGGTGCTGGGCATTGGCGAATCGCGCGTATCGCAGATTCATTCACTCGCCGTGGTGCGTCTGCGGGCACGCTTTGAGGAACTGATGAGTGCGGCCAAGCCGGCTCAGGCGGCCAAGGCAGGAGGATAGCCGGCGAACCCTCGCGGAACCGTTGCCAACCATGACGATCAAGACCGAACTGACACAGGAACAGATTGACGCGATGGTGCAGGCCGCGCGCGCCGGCGCGGGGGGCGGATCGGGTGAATCGAAGGGGCCCAGGGTGGAAATCTGGGATCCCATCCGCGCCGGCCAGATCGGGCGCGAGCAACTGCAGGCCATCACGCGGCTGCATGAAGGATTTG
The DNA here is from genome assembly GCA_030045935.1 of Candidatus Sulfotelmatobacter sp. GTDB lineage: Bacteria > Acidobacteriota > Terriglobia > Terriglobales > Acidobacteriaceae > Sulfotelmatobacter. Next base: position 3,142 of record JASIEN010000762.1, on the reverse strand, counting down.
CCCGTAGCTTGACGAATTCATTGGGCGCCTTCCTGCGGGTGGTCTTTTCCGCCAACCTGGTTTCCGCCGAATACTTGAGCTATCGCGAGTTCCTGCAGCGCATTCCGGAAATTACGTATCTGGCGGCATGTGATCTGGAGCCGATGGGAGTGAAAGGCGCGTTGCAGCTCGATCTTAAAGTCGCCCTGCCCATTGTCGACCTGCTGCTTGGAGGCGAAGGCAAAGGGGTTGCCGATAACCGTGAGATCACCGAGATCGAAGAGCAGATTGTCGAAAGTGTGACTCGCATTGTGTGCCGCGATCTGGCCGTAGCGTGGCAGGCGGTGAATCTTGAGGTGCTGTTCGAGCGGCGCATGGAATTGTCGGAGGTGCAGCGGCTGCTGTCTCCCGAGGAAAAAACGCTTTCGCTTAGTTTTGAGATCACCATGCTGGAGGTGCGAGGGGGATTGAACCTCGCGGTCCCGGTTTCGGTTTCACACGCGTTGTTGCGCAAGATTTCGGCAGACTGGGCTGGCCGGCGGCCGCACCGGCAGAGCGAGTGGCGCGAACGGCTCAAGCAACGACTGCTGGATTGTCCGTTTGCCGGGGAGCTGGGCGCAAGAGATGTGCGGGCCAACGTCAGTGAACTGTCGCACCTGATACCAGGGCAGTTGCTGGCACTTCAGGGAAGCGCGATGCAGCCGGCTTCGTTGCTGGTGGGCGGGGTTGAGATGTTTCGGGCATTGCCGGTGCGGGTAGGGGAAAGGCGGGCGGCGCAGGCTCTGGCGGCCAGCGAGGAAAGGGACTCCCCCGCTGAAGCGGTGGAGGAAAAGCGATGACAGACGCGCCCGCCCAGCAGTCTGATTCCCGAGAGGCGATGCGCGCCTTTCTCCAGATATGGGCCGAGAGCCTGTCGCATGTGCTTGGCCAGATCGTCGGCTCTGCGGTGCAGTGCGACGTGCTCGAGGAAGTGCCCGCCGACCTTCCGCCTGCAGTGGAAACCGACATCTGGGCTGTGATCACGTGCTCGGGCGGGCTGCGTGGCGAGATGTCGCTGCGTCTGGCATCGGCATTCGCAATTCGCCTGGCACAGATTTTCGTAGGGGAAACGCCAGCGGCTCAACCTGCAACCGATGAGTCTGGTGCAGCCCCACCATCCGCGGAAACTCCCGCGGCAGAGCCTTCTGAGGAGCAGCGCGAAGCGGTCCTCGAGCTTTTGCGGCAGGTTGCGGGCGTTTCCACCAATTCAAAGGAGCGATGGGGAGAAGTCCAAATACACATCGAGCTTGCACCCTCTGCACCGTCGTGGCCGGCAGCGGCGACATTCTGGTTGCAGTCCGGAGAAGGCTCGTCTCGAATCATATTAGAGGCGGGAGTGAGCGCAGCTCTGGCTGCGGAGTTGAAGGCTGAGAAAGCCGAGGTGACAAAGCCTGTGGCTTATCCACCAGCTTCGCCCGCAGCCAATGCGGCTGCAACCGCTCCGAAGCCTGCCGAGGCGCCAGTTCCCGCTGCAGATGCTGCCCAAGGCGCCGTCGGCCTCGATGCGCTGATGGACGTGCAATTGTCGATGACTCTGCGCTTCGGCTCAAAGACGCTTCTCTTGCGCGACGTGCTCGACCTGAGTCCGGGTTCGGTCGTGGAACTGGACCGCAAAGTACAGGAACCGGTCGACCTTTTGCTGGAGGGCAAATTGGTGGCGCGCGGAGACCTGGTAGTGATTGATGGGAATTACGGCCTGCGCGTGACCTACGTTTCGCTGGGAAGCGTGGCGGCGCAGCAATAACAAAATATGGTTGCGAAAACAAAGACTGCCTTACGAAGATTAATTTCTTCCGGGCGCGATTTCTGGGTAAGTCTGGCTCCCAATTGCGCGTATGCAGGCTGCTTCAATCCGCAAAGCAGGTTGAGGCGAATCTGCAAAAGGCAGCGCAGCATGCGCCTGCGCGACGCGTTCTATTGCCGCGCGGAGTGCCTGGAAACGGCGTTAATCGATGTCTTGCGGGTGCGGCCTGCGCCGCCACGTGAACCTGCGGCTCGCCGCATTCCGCTCGGGCTGCTGCTTTTGTCGCGACAGCAACTGACCGAGGAACAATTGCGCTGGGCGCTGGCCGCACAGAAAGAAGCGGACGGCTGCGTGGACGAAGCTTTGCCACCGCAAAGAAAAAAAATCGGCCTGTGGCTGCAGGAGCTTGGCTTTGCCACCGAGCTGCAAGTGACGGCGGCGCTGGCGCGGCAGTGGTCGTGTCCGCTGCTGCGGGCGGGGTTGATGGCGCCGGGTTCGCGGCGGTTTCCCGCAATTCCCGCGCGGCTGCTCGCGTCTTTCCAGATGATGCCGGTTGAACTTGCGGCAACCACGCGAACTCTATTAATGGCTTTCAGCGTGGGCATCGATTATGCTGCGCTGAATGCGATCGAGCAAATGCTGGGATACCGTACCGAGCCGTGCCTGGTGGCTCCGAGTACTCTGCGGGAAGCTTTGCAGGCTTTGGCCCGCGAGCGAACGGCGGGTGAAATCAATTTCGACCGCGTGCGCGACTCGGACGAGTGCGCCCACATCGTCGCCAACTACGCTTCCACGGTGAAGGCCGACGAGGTGCGCGTGGCGCGCTGCGGCGACTACTTCTGGGTGCGCCTGGAACGGCTGCGGCGCGAGGCGGTGACGATGGTGTTCAGTTGAGGGTTTTTATTGGGTACCCCCCTCCCCCCTCGTCTCGTAAAAGCGCTCGGCTCTTTATTTTGGCGAGGCAATAATTACCTTGACTAACCCAGTTCGTTTTGCTATGTTTGCTGCATGGAACACGTCAAGACATTGCAGCAAGCCATTCAATATTTTAGCGACGAACAGGTATGCATCGACACGGTTGCTGCCCTACGTTGGCCAGATGGCCCACATTGCCCCGACCCAAACTGCCATGGTGAAAAAGGCGGCAAGCCGTACTATCTCAAGACCCAGAAACGATGGAAGTGTCGCACCTGTCGCAAGCAGTTCTCCGTCAAAGTTCACACCGTTTTTGAGGACTCACCTATTCCATTACAGAAATGGTTGCCTGCGCTTTGGATGTTGGTCAGTTGCAAGAATGGCGTTTCGTCTTGGGAGATTCATCGCTCGCTCGGAGTCTCGCAAAAGTCTGCATGGTTCATGCTGCACCGCTTGCGTCTAGCG
>JASIEN010000761.1 GCA_030045935.1 Candidatus Sulfotelmatobacter sp. | reverse complement strand
CGGGGTGCTCACCAGCACTACGGTATGGGATAATTTTCCATCCTCCACTTGCAGCGCCTGGCCTTTATAAGCGCGGCCATCGCGTGCGGCATCGTAGGCATGTTGCAGTTCGCGCTGCATGAACGCATCCGGCGCTATGCGGCCGGCGGTAATTCCCTTGGCTTCGGAATTCAACAAAGTCGCATAAGCCACATCGTCAGAGGAAGAAACAAAATTTTCCAGCAAGGCGCGAAGTTCCGGAGCTTCAATGTTCTTTGCGCCAATGTCGCCGCCACTAGCCACCTGGACGGCGGAAGAGAGATTGGTGAGCATCATGCGCATAGACCTCTCATGTTGTGAGAGATCGTCGGCGAGCGAGCGGGTGATTGTATTCTGCAGCAGCCTTTCGTTGGTTTTCAGGCGCTCGCGGTTATTGGCCTCGACTTGCTCGGAGTAAAAATACATGGGGACGGTGCTGATCACCAGCAGGATCCCGAGAATGACGTACAAAATGGGTATGCGTGCGGGCGAGGCGGTCCTAGGCGAGTCGCTTTCAGGCCTTGATGCAGTCGCACCGAAGATCGCAGTGGCGGCGGTTTTCACGGTATCTATGAAATTTTAATTGGGCCGCGAGTTCGCTGAATTGAAAACCGGAGAAAGCCTCGTTACGAAAGTGTGTGGAACGTGAACTGTCGGGTGAGGTTTGGTAGCCAAACACCGCAAACACTGAAGTTACAAGGGATGGTTACCGCTGGAGTGTTTCGCTTTTGCCGGTTCGCGCCATCAGTTCAGATATCGCGTCTCGTGGAGTTTTGCCCTGGTGCAGGATCGCGTAAATCTGCTCGATGATCGGCAACTCAACCCCGTGCGCGCGAGCCAGTCCGACGGCAGCAGTTGTGGTAAAGACGCCTTCGGCAACGGCACCGTGCATGCCGGCGAGGATTTCGGGCAGCTTGCGGCCACGACCCAGTTCAACGCCGACGCTGCGGTTGCGGGAGAGGCCACCAGTGCAAGTTAAGACCAGATCCCCCAAACCGGCAAGGCCAGCCATGGTTTCGGCATTGCCGCCACATGCGATGACGAGGCGGGTAATTTCGGTCAGGCCGCGAGTGATTAAGGCAGCGATCGAGTTGTGGCCCAGGCCGAGGCCAGCGCAGATTCCGGCGGCGATGGCTACGCTGTTTTTGAGCGCTCCGCCAAGTTCTACGCCGATCAGGTCGTCATTCGTGTAAACGCGGAAGTTGGCAGCACTGAATTCCTTTTGCACGAGGAGACCCAGTTCAGGATCTCGCGATGCAACTGTAACTGCTGTAGGATCTCCGCGAGCCACTTCCACGGCGAAGGAGGGGCCGCTGAGAGCAGCAATGCGGGCTTTCGGTTTGCCACCTCCAGTGAGGACTTGAGCAATTACCTCGGTCAAGCGCAGCAGCGAGTTCTCTTCCAATCCCTTGGTTGCGCTGACGATCATGCTCTCTGGGCCGAGGTGCGGAAGCATCTGTTGAAACAGGCGGCGGCAATGCTGTGAGGGCATTACACTCAGCACGATTTCTGCACCTGACAGAGCTTCGCCCAGATCGTTATGGGGGATTACCGTCGGCGGAATCGTGTGGCCAGGAAGAAACGCGCTGTTCTCGCGGCACTGGGTGATTGATTCGCAGACTTCTTTTTCGTATGCCCACAGCCGGACCTGGTGCGTACCTTTGCGCCCGAGAACGATCGACAATGCGGTGCCCCAGGCGCCTGCGCCGACGATGGCTATGCGGCTCATGCGCTCTTGTCTCCTATGCGGTGTTCGGTTCCGGTAAATAAGCGGCGGATGTTGGCGTGATGGCGGCCTATGATGAGCAGGGAAGTGGCCGACATACACATCAGTGCGAGAGGCGAGTTGCCATAATCATGAAGGACATAAACCGCCAGTGGGAAACATCCTACGGCGATAATCGATCCCAAGGAGACGAAGCGAAAAACTATCACGATCAATAGAAAGACGATCGCGGCCACCAGCAGGGCTTTCGGAGCGATTACGGCGAACGATCCCAGGGCGGTGGCCACTCCCTTGCCGCCGCGAAATTTCAGCCACACGGGAAAAAGATGTCCTAAAACCGCGCAAAGGGCAGCCATCGACAGGGCCGCGTAAGGGACCCCGCCGCCGCGAGCCGGATTCGACAGAAACACCGTCAGTTTTACCGCAGCTGTTCCTTTCAGGGCGTCAAGGATCAGAGTCAGCAAACCGAGCGCGGGTGACTTGCGGGAAACATTGGTCGCGCCGATGTTGCCGCTACCGCTCAGACGCACATCCTGCCCGTGGAAGAATCGCACGAGAAGATAACCGAAGGGAATCGAGCCTAGCAGGTAACACAGTGCGGCGACGAGAATCACTCCGAGCATGAATTTATCGCAAGCCAAATGCTGCCAGCTTGGTGTATTTCGAGCCTCCACGGCCAAGCTGGCTCTGGTACAGGAAAAACTCGTGGGCGGTCATGGTACCAAACTCCGGAGCCGGTATCGCCGCCAATTTTTCTTGCAGCCGTTGGAACGCGCAATTGGGTCTGTCGCCCTTGTGCAAGCGTGGCGATCCTGACCCGCCCGCCGCTCGCGCCAACGTGAGATGCGGACTGAAGGTGTGCGTCTCCTTCGGAGTGCCCAGTTGGCTCAGTTTTTCATCCACAGCGGCAGCCAATGCTCTCAATTCTGCTCCGGCCTCGGCACCGATCCAGAAAACTCGTGGCGCTTTTGCAGTGGGGAAGAAGCCATAGCCGCGAAAGTTCATTTCGATTGCTGATGCTTCGATGGCAGGCAGCGCCTTCTTGATTTCATCGACGAAAACATCGGGCTGCTCCCCAATAAACTTCAAAGTGACATGTAACGATTCCGAACGAACCCAACGGGCATCGGGAGCAAATTCGCGCACACCGTCAAGAAAGCACGCGATGCGCTTGCGAATGTCGTCGGCGATATCGAGGGCAACGAAGAGACGCATCGAAAAAGCCGCTAGCTGCTAGCTCCCAGCTACTAGCGAACCCGGCTCGCCTCGAATCATCTAACAAGGCCTGAGCCGCCTAAATCAAAATTCACAAATTCTTAGCCGGCATCTAGAAGCTTTTGTCACATCAGCTTCTTCCTCACCATATCCAGCGCGAGCGTACTGGCGAAGCGGCGGATGCGTTTGCGGTCGCCGGGGAAGTTACGCTCGATCACTTCCGTTCCGCTGTCGCTCGCTAGCCCGTGATAGACAAGACCGACGGGCTTTGTGGCGGTTCCACCCGTGGGCCCGGCCACGCCGGTAATGCCTAGACCGAGCGTTGCTTCGCAGCGGTAGCGGATGCCTTCAGCCAGTGCCGCGGCGACTTCGCGACTGACCGCTCCATGCCGCGCGATCATATCGGCAGGAACACCGGCCAACTCGCTTTTAAGCGCATTCGAGTAGACCACTGCGCCGCCGACGAAATAACGTGAGCTGCCGCTGATCGATGTGATGCGTTCGGCGAGAAGCCCGCCGGTGCAGGATTCTGCCACTGCAACAGTTGCCCCGCGCATTTGCAACCAGTAACCGACGATCTGCTCGAGCGACTGCCCGTCACGCGAATAGACAGCATCGCCCAGCTCGTCTTCGACGGCGTCTGCGACTTCATCCACGCATGCCTGTGCAGCGTCCATTGTCGCTCGCCGAGATTTGAAGTGCAGTTCAATCTCTCCTGCGCCTGCCAGAATTGTGGTCTGCACGTCGCAGTATTGCTTATAGATTGGGGCCACGCGGGCATCGACATGAGATTCGCCCAGCATGGCCACTTTCAAGACGCGTGTGGCAATGTAAGCTGGAGGCAGCTTGGCGCGCAGGCGTTCGCGGCATTCCGACTCGAACAAAGCCTTCAACTCGTGCGGTGGCCCTGGCAACAGAATGACGATGTGCTCGCGCCCTTCGACTTTGCCGCTGAGCCACTGTCCGGGTGCGGTGCCGTTGGCGTTCGGCAGAACTGTGGCCCCTTCCAGAATGTCCGCTTGCTTCGCATTATTAGGAGACATTTTCCAGCCGCGAGAGGCGAACCGGTGCTCAATCGCAGCAAGAACTTCCGCTTCCCGGTGCAACGGAATACCAAGAGCCTCGGCCACGGCTTCGCGAGTAAGATCGTCTTCGGTGGGGCCGAGACCACCGGTAAGAATGATTATTCCTGAGCGAAATAACGCGTGCTGCGCGGCGGCCACGAGGTGCTTGAGGTCGTCTCCAACAACACTTTTAAACACGACCTCGACTCCGAGTTGGTTGAGCTGGTCTGTAAGGTACAGGGAATTCGTGTCCGTGCGGAAAGGAGTCAGCAGTTCTGATCCGACTGCAATGATCTCGGCGTTCACGAATGAAAGTGTAAATGAAATGGAAGAAGTCGCGGATGCAACCGGAATCGGCTACCCAAGATGCAGCTCTAAGGTTTACTCCGGCAGCAGAGGCAGTCCCTGGATATTCCACGAAAGATGGTGCACCGCGCCATTGCCGGCGGGATCGTTGGTAGCGAGAATCACACTGCGCCCTGGCGAGAAGGCGAGACCCACCAACCCGTGGCCGGCGACTTCCAAATTTACCTGCCCGGAAGAGGTTAGCTTCACGATACCGCGCCTTCCGGCAAGGGAAGCAGCGACGTAAAGATTTCCTTCAGTATCGAAGGCTAGGCCCTGGGGGCGTCCCAGGCCGCGATAAAACGTCTTGACGTTGCCCTGGGGGTCAATGCGATAAACGCTGTCGAAACTGGAAGTCGTGGGGCCAGTCACAAACAGATCGCCTTGAGGATTGAAGGCGAGATGATACGCGGAGACGCTGGGCTCGAGCGTAGCAAAAACGAAAACCTTCTGATCCCGGTCAATTTTGAAAACCGTGCCGCTGCGATCGCCCACGTAGAGATTTTGGCTGCGATCGAAAGCAATTCCTGTAGCGATGCCCATGCCTTCGGCGTAGGTTGTCATGGTCCCATTGGAGGCTACGCGGTAAACGGCGCCATCGTGGCGTGAGGAAACGTACATCTGTCCTGCACGATCGAATGCAATGCCGGTTGCGTTCATCATGTCGGTGACGAACGGCTTGACGGCGTAGTTGGTATCGATCTTGAAGACCGCCACGGGAACCTTCTGCCCGCGAGATCCAGAGAAAGTTGCATAAATGTTGCCTTGCGGATCGACTGCGGGATTGGTCACCGGATGCAGGTTTTCAGCGATCGGCACAGCCACGCGAATCGTGTGAGGATTGCTCACATGTCCGTCAGCAGCAACGATGACGGGACCGGAGGTCGCTCCCTCGGGGACGCGAGCCACGAGAAAAGAATTAGAGCTGACGACGACTCCGCCTTCGAGGTCACCGAAGCGAACGCGCGGGCGCTGATACTGCTGCGGACGCAGTCCCGAGCCGGCGATGCGAATCTCCCCGCCCGCGAGAGCGAGCACCGGCGAAACCGACTCGATGTGCGGTCCGCCATTCACGTTTTTTTTGCCGACGATGCGATCGGAAAATCCCATGCGAAAATTTACGTCCTACGCAAAAGCCATTTTAGAAGAACCTATCTTAGAAGGCCAAAGTGGAGCAAGAGATGCACGATTGCAAAAGCGTAAAGTCCGGCGGCCACGTCATCGAGCACGATGCCCATGCCTTCGGGAAGCGCCTCCAGTTGTCGAACCGGAGGCGGTTTGAGAATGTCAAACGCGCGAAACAATATGAAGCTGGCGAGAAACGGCTTCCATGCGAACGGAACGGCGATAAGCGCGATGACTTGACCGGCGACTTCGTCGATGACAACGATCTGAGGATCTTTTTTGCCGGAAGCTCGCGAAATTCTAGTGGCCGCAGGAATGCCGATAAGCGCTATGAAAATCGCAAGCGCGAGTGCAATCGGAGTGCGAAACGAGAAGTCAATTGCGCGAGCAAGCGCGGCCCACAAGAGCGTGGTGACCAATGAAGCCCAGGTTCCTGGGCCAGGGCGCAGGTACCCGATGCCGAAGAAAGTTGCGCCAATCGAAGCCCAGTGTGGCGCGGGATGGGTTCTCACCGTGACAGCTGGCGGGGCATCGGTGTTGGCGATCTCCTTCATACGTCCTCCGAGGGATCGCCTTTTTCCTGAAACCGTTCTTCTGAGTCCTTGACGGGCGATGCG
>JASIEN010000760.1 GCA_030045935.1 Candidatus Sulfotelmatobacter sp. | reverse complement strand
ATGCACATCGTCATCTGCAGCAGAAGCAGCCACAAGATCTTGATCGCTCTCGGAATCCGCACTTTGCCGCCGCCCATGATTCCCATCAGCAGCGCCCCAAACGCAAGTATCCCGACGACTTTGGCCATCGGAATGTACCCCAGCGGCTTGATAAAGTCTTCGGGGCGGTAGTAATAGAGGCCAAAAAAAACAACGATCGCACCGAACACGAACGGCCGGCGTTTTAACTCAGCCAGGCTGCTCGCCCGCTGCATCAGTCCCGCACGGCGTGTCTTGTCTCCGGCCAGTGTGGTTTGCATTGTCATGGACGTTTCCCCGCCGGCCCCTCGCAACTCGCTTGCCGCAAGGCGGTTTCGGAGGACATGTTGCTGCTCGTCATGGCTTTCAGCCACCGCCCTTGTCTGGTCTCATTTGGCTCCTCGCCCCAACAGCACGATCTTGATGGTTTCGAACATGATGAGAAGGTCTAAGCCCAGAGATCGGTTTTTTATGTAAAACAGATCGTGTTGCAGCTTCTCGCGAGCGTCTTCCAGCGTGTTCCCATACTTGTATTTCACCTGGGCCCAACCGGTGATGCCGGGGCGCACCACGTGGCGTACGCCGTAATATGGAATCTCTTTGCTTAGCCACTCGATGAATTCAGGCCGCTCTGGGCGTGGCCCCACGAAATGCATGTCACCTTTCAACACACACCATAACTGAGGAATTTCATCGAGACGCGATGTTCGCAGGAATCGCCCCACCCGGGTGATACGCGGGTCGCTGTCCAAGGCCCAAGTTGCGCCGGTATCGGCCTCCGCGTCTCGCCGCATGGTGCGGAACTTGTAGCAATAAAAATTTGTTCCCCGGTACCCCATTCGCTTTTGCCGGTACAGGACAGGCCCAGGAGAATCCAGCTTGATGGCCACCGTAATTAATGGAAGCAGCGGCAACGACAATATTGACCCTATCAGCGCAAGAAGAAAATTCACGATCCTTCGCACTAACCGGGAAAAAACGCTGAACCGAAAGCCTTCCGCAAAAATCAGCCAGCTGGGATTGAGTTGCTCGACCTCAATCCTGCCGGAAATTTTCTCCAGCCATGAAGTCGCGTCTTCCACCTTTACTCCCACCAGACGCAGGTCAAGCAAAACATCTACTGGCAAAGTCTTACGGCGGTCAGGCAAGGCCACGATTACGCGATGGATGCCTCGTTCAAGCGCCACCCTCTCGAGATGAGACGCCACGCTTTCCCGAGTCACTTCACCTTGTAGGTCGCCGGTCCATCCCACAACCTCAAGACCGAGGGCGGTCCGCTGCCGCAGGCCACGCAGCAGGCGCTCGGCCCGCTCTCCATTTCCCAAAACATAAACACGCTCGCGCAGAAACGGCTGCTGCAGCATCCAGGAATAGATTCCGCGCCAGCAAAATAAGGTGAACGTAAGAATCACCACTCCCCAAAAAGCCGAATTGTTGCCCGGCAGAACTGCGGGATAGCTCTTGGCGAGGGCTGCCAGCGCCAGCGCGACGACTCCGAGGACCAGCAGAAGGCGGAGGGCATGCTCCCATGTGGGGCCAAGAGCAGAAGAATCGTAGAGATCGAACAAATGAGACAGCATCAAGACCACAACGGTGACGATTAGAATTCCAGGTCCAATCTTGTCCAAGACCTGTAGATAACCATCTTCAACGTTAAGCAGAAGGAAACTATCCGGGTTCCGCCACATCGCCGCCAGCAGGAAGGAGCTCCAAACGATTACGGCCTCGCCCACAAGCAGCACCAGCACACGCAGCGGGTAATAAACTTTGAACAGCCGGATCATTCCTGGCTTCCCTACGACTTGGACTCGGTCGTTGTCTTGATATACGTCTCGTAGTAATACTGCGAGTAATCGCCGGCTGGTTGGTTCATGCCATTCAGGACAACTCCGACGAGGGCTTGTTCGGAAAACTCCTCCCGTGCGCGCCGGGCAATGTCTGCGGGCGTCGAATTGGAGCGGGCCACGATCAACACTCCTTCGCAGATCTTGGCCAGGATGCTGGCATCCGAGACCGGCACCGCCGGAGGAGAGTCGATGACGATCCAATCGAACAGCGGCTCCAGCCGCTGCAGCAGAAGCTTGAATCGATCATTGGCCACCAATTCGGCAGGTGCTGAAACTTGCGTACCGCTGGGAATAAACAGCAGGTTCTCCATGGGGCCGCGTTGCATCACCGCGAACTCGTCCTGCGAGCCCAGTAGGTAGTCGGAAAGTCCTGGAACCGCAACCGTTCCCAGCATGGTGTGCAGCCGCGGTCCGCGCAGGTCGGCATCGATGAGCAACACGCGCCGTCCGTGCTGCTTGGCCATGACTTGCGCAAGGTTTGCCGCCGTAAAGGATTTGCCTTCTTTTGGAAGCGCGCTGGTCACGAGGATTTTTTTCAGTGGCATCCTCTCGCGAGCCAGGTACAGACGCGAGCGCAGGGTGCGAAACTCTTCCATCCCGCGCCCGGCATCGTTGCCGTTGAGGAACAGCATGGTTTTCTTTTCCGGCTCCCACTGCATTCGCGCGCAACGCGACAGAACGGCATCTGGGCCGCTGCCTCCGGCGAACGATGGCACATCAGCTGCGAGCGGCGCCTCAGCCGTCGCAATCACCGCCTGCGCCGCCGAATAGAGACCGTCCTCGCTCCCCATGGCTGCCGGTGTCGGCGTTACCGCCGGGCCAGGCATGACCGGGCTGTTTTGCGAAATCGCCCGCTCCTGTTCGGCCTTCTTCAGCGCTTCGTGAATCCTGCTCATAGTTTCCCTTCCTTGGGGAGGTCCTTATTCACTTGCTGACGCAGCCGGTCGGCAAAGGAAGTCAGCAACCGCAAAGCTTCGGCTGGTTCAAGTTTTTCCGCGACGGGGCCCGGCGGAATAGCGGCAATTCCTCCCCCGTTCCCAGTACCCAAATCGAACTCGCCGGCGATGCCATCCACTACATCCGGCCCGATCACTTTCTGCTGGTCAACAAAGGCGCTCACCAGGCAGTGTTCACACAACAGATTAATGACCCTGGGAATTCCTGCCGAGTAACGATGAATGGCCGTCAAGGAGTCAGCATGAAAGATCTCCTGGCCATTGGAGCCGGCAATCCGCAGTCGCTGCTCGATATATGCCTTCGTCTCCTCCGGCGCGAAGGGATGGGTCCGGGAGCGCAGGGCCAGCCTTTGCCGCAATTGCCGCAATTGCGGCTGCTTCAGTCTTTCCCCCAGTTCGGGCTGCCCGACCAGCACAATCTGAAGCAGCTTCTCCGTGAACGTCTCCAGGTTGGTCAGCATTCGGATTTCTTCCAGAACTTCATCGCTCAAATTCTGTGCCTCGTCCACGATAAGCACAGCGGTCTCGCCCGCGCGGTAGCGATCAAGCAGCCAGTTGTAAAGCTTGAGAAGAACCTGGCTCTTGGTTTTTGACTCGCACGCGATTCCGAAATCCGCCATCATGTAGTCCAGGAACTGCGGCGTGTTCAGGCGAGGGTTAAACACGAACGCGGTTGCGACTTGCTGGAATCGCAACCACTCCAAAAGTTTGTTGACCAGGGTGGTCTTGCCGGTTCCCACTTCTCCGGTGAGCAGCACAAATCCTTTGCGGCTTTGGATGCCATAGGTCAGACACGCCAGCGCCTCCTCCGTATGCCGCGTCAAAAACAAATAGCGCGGGTCGGGATTCATATTGAACGGATTGGCGCGTAAGCCGAAAAACTCTTTGTACATTCTTTTGGCCTAAACTTTCACAGCTTCATTTGCCTGCTTCTTGCGTTTCCAGAAACCGTTATTACCATTTCCATTGACCAACTCACCACCCTCAATTACCCAAGGCACTGCCACCAGCATCGGCAGCTCGAAGGCAGCTTCCGCGTCCGCCTGGGTACGAATCGAGTTGTCGCGCAATTCCAGCCAGAGTGCCAGACCGCACCCCAATGCCAGGCCTGCCCCTAATCCGCCGGCAGCAAACAAGAGGGGGTTGGGAAAGCTGGGTGAATCGGGGAGATCTGCGGGATTGAGAAGTACCAACTGTTCTCCTTCCTGCGACTGCTCGGCCTGCGATGCCATCTTCGACGCACTCTGCTTGGCCAGATCGTCCTGGTAAACCTTTTGCGCGTTGTCATAATCGCGCGCCAGTTCTTTGTACTCTTCTTCAATCTTGGGACTGGATGCGATCCGATTCTGATAAACGGCGATCTCCTGTTGCAGTTTTTTCTGGTCGCGTGTCGCCTGCGCAATCAGGTCCTCATACTGGTGAATCTGAACTCGAAGCTGGCGAACCTCTATGGGTTCGTTCGCCGACTGGTTTTCTTTGGCTATATCCGTGCCCTTCGCAGCCGCATCATTGATCTCGGCCAGTTTTTTCTTTACCTGTTCGATGTCAGCTTTGGTCTTGATCACATCGGGGTGATCGTCGGTGTAGCGGGCTTGCAGATCGACCAATTGGGCCTGCAACGACGACAGCTGTTGTTGTAAGGTCTGGGGATTGGTTGCCGATTGAGATGCCTTCCAGGACGAGATTTGCTGCGCCAGTAACGATTCCGTGAAGGACTTGTCTTGGGTTGCGCGGTTCAGATTCTGTGTGTTGGCGTCGAGCTGGGAATTCAATCCCATCAGAATCTTCATGTTGTTGTCTTCGTCGCCGGGAAGCTGTCCCATGTGCTGGTCCTTGAACGCCGCCAGCTTCTTCTCGAGGTCATCCAGGTTTTCCTTCGCATCCTCGACCTGCTTGGCGAGAAACTGAGTTGTGTCCTGGGTCACGTCCTGCCTGGATTTCAGGTCTTCTTCCAGCAGCATCGAGGTCAAATCAGTGCAGATCTGCTGTGCTTCGCGAGCCGTGGAATCGGTGTAATTCACCGTGAAACCTGGGACGGCTGTACCGGCTCCGGGTTTTTTCTTCGTTGTGCCGGGGACGCTTACCTGAGAAAGGTCGGTCACCACCGGTTCAATCGTCATGTTCTGCCGGATGCCGTCCATTACGTCATCGGCGGTCTGCCCAGGCTTTGCTAACCCCAGCCGCTCGATCATGGGACGCAGGCGGGTGGCACTCAGTACCCGCTGTTGAATGGTGGCCACATGCTGCGTCAAGTCCTGAGTGAAGACCGGCTGAACCATGACATCGGGAATCTTGGGCTCTTCCACCAGAACCAGCGATTCTGAGGTGTATTTCGGGCGAAAAGCGTGCGAAACCATATATCCCGCCAGTGGTGCCAGCAGTGCCGGAATCAAAATCACCTTCAGGCGGCGGCGCAACATCGCCAGATAATCGTCCATGTTCATTTCGCGTTGTATCATCGCATCACCATTCCGCTGGCTACTTTCGGCCAGCTCAAAATCAGTCTAACCGGATGGGGCGCAGCGTCCAGTCCACGCCCACAGTGCCCACTTGCCTTTGAGAAAGATGGCCGCATGCGCTGCCGCTGGTGCCCGGCACCGGGCACGAGGTATCAAAGCCCAGCTCATTGAATTGATAACTCGCGAACAGACGAAAGCTGCGGCCAACTTGGCGATGTACGCCCACACCGCCGTAGCCATAGCTGAAGCTGCCTGCATTTACCGCGGAAGCGGCAAGCTCCAGACGCGTATTCTTCGTGTAACCAAGATCCGAGAAGAAATCCCAGACACGGCCTATAGGCCGTGTTGCCTGAATCCGCGCGATATCGCTTTCCGCTCCTGCGAAAAGCCCTGAGCCTGTCGTTTCGTATCGCTGGAACGATAAGGTTAAGTAAGTTTTTGGGAACCGATATCGGAATACCACTCGGCCCACAGCCCCGATATGGTTCGCGCTTATGGGTACATCAAAAATTCCCAATACGTTCAAGACTGTACCGACATGTGTAAATTGAGGCCCGGCCGAAACCAGAAAATCCATACGGCCGGAGACTCGATGGCCATACATTAGCTGGATGATGTTGGCGTGAAACGTCGTCTTC
>JASIEN010000759.1 GCA_030045935.1 Candidatus Sulfotelmatobacter sp. | reverse complement strand
CCGGCGAATACCTACACGTATGAAATGAACCGGCAGCTTGACGACGCGATACTGCGCGCACGCATGGATAACGACATTTATGTCATCGTAATCACCGGTTCGGGAGACAAGTTTTTCTCGGCGGGGGCGAATATCAAGATGTTGTCAAGCGTCGATCCGACATTCAAGTATTACTTCTGCCTGCATGCCAACGAAATGCTGTTGCGGCTGGAGCACACGCCCAAGCTGGTGATTGCGGCGATCAACGGTCATTGCGTAGGCGGAGGTTTGGAGATTGCCATGGCGGCAGATATCCGCATCGCCCGCAAGGATGCTGGCAAGATTGGGCTGCCGGAAGTGAACCTTGGCGTGTTGCCCGGCACTGGCGGTACACAACGGCTTTCACGGCTGGTTGGTAAGAGCAAGGCCATCGAGCTCATGGTCACAGGAAATACGTTCTCGTTCGAAGAGGCGCTCGAGCTTGGAATTATCAACGACATTTTTGAGCGCGAAGGTTTTATGGAGAACGTGAGGGAGTATGCGCGGCAATTTACCCCGCCAAACAAGGCCGCCAAGGCTGTGGGACGGATCAAGCGTGCCGTGCAGACGGGATGGGAGATTCCGCTGGAGTCGGCACTCGCTGTTGAACGCGAAAACCAGCAGTTGTTGTTCCAGAGCGAAGACGCGAAAGAAGGCTTGGCGGCGTATGTAGAGAAGCGGCCGGCGGCATTTAAGGCGAAATAGCTCATGCAGGGACGGGCGCCCTCGCCTGTCCGCCCGAGGGAAACCCGGCTGCCAAATTGAGGATCACGGATGCTTGCAGCAAAGACACAAATCGAACCTGGCCAGTTGCTGATTGACGGCAAGTGGATTGATGCGGGGAAGAGCTTTAACACGATTAACCCTGCAACTGGCGAGATTCTGACTCAAATCGCGGAAGGTGCACCGGCAGATGTCGACTGCGCGGTGGAAGCCGCGCGGCGCGCCCTCGAAGACCGCAATGGCCCGTGGCGCAAGATGTCGGCCAGCGAACGCGGTCGACTGATCTGGAAGCTCGCGGATCTGCTCGAGCAAAATATCGACGAGTTCGCCGAACTCGAAACGCTCGACAACGGCAAGCCGATTTTTGAATCCCGCTATGTCGACATGCCGATGGTCATCGACGTCCTGCGTTACTACGCGGGGCTGGCAACCAAGATCCACGGCGAGACGATCAATACAACCGAGTCTGCATTCACCTATACGCTTCGCGAGCCTGTGGGCGTGGTCGGCATGATTGTGCCGTGGAATTTTCCCCTACTGCTGGCTTCCTGGAAGCTGGGTCCAGCACTGGCCTGCGGCAACACGGTCGTGTGGAAACCCGCCAGTCTGACACCGTTGACCACACTGCGATTTGGAAAGCTCGCCATGGAGGCGGGCGTTCCCGCGGGCGTTATCAATATTGTCACAGGCCCGGGTGCGATCGGTCGGGCAATGGTCAAGCATCCTGGCATCGACAAGATCGCGTTTACGGGATCAACTGCGGTCGGCCAGGAAATCATGCGCAATGCGTCCGACACGCTGAAGCGCATCACTCTCGAGTTGGGGGGCAAATCTCCGAACATCATTTTTGCCGATTCCGATGTCGACAATGCCGTGAAGGGCGCGATCACTGGAATTTTTTATGGCAAGGGCGAAGTTTGTAACGCGGGTTCTCGCCTCTTCCTCGAGAGCAAAGTGAAAGACGAGTTCACGGAGAAGCTGGTGGCGCGCGCCAGTAAGATGCGGCCGGCTGATCCGCTTGATCCCAAGACGCGCATGGGTGCGATCGTCAGCCAGGAGCAGATGAATACAGTGATCGGCTACATCGAGGCTGGAAAGAGAGATGGAGCGAAGCTTGTCGCGGGAGGCAATCGGGTTTCGGTTGACGGCGGCAAAGGATTTTTTATCGAGCCGACGATTTTCGGGGACGTGAAGAACGACATGACGATCGCACGGGAAGAAATTTTTGGGCCAGTTTTGTCGGTGCTGACGTTTGATGATGTTGATGAAGTGATTGCGCAAGCCAATAACAATCCTTATGGCCTGGCTTCGGCCGTGTGGACGCGTGACGTGAAGAAAGCGCACGGGGTCTCGCGGAGATTAAAGGCAGGCACGGTATGGATCAATACCTATGGCCTGATGGATGCGTCGCTGCCGTTCGGCGGCTATAAGAGTTCGGGATTTGGACGCGAGCTGGGCGTGCACGCAATTGAGCATTACACGGAGTTGAAAACGGTTTGGCTGAATATGGGGTAGGAAGCGAGCCGAACGCGCGATTATTGCGTCGCAAAGAGTGCGACGCTTCGCGCGGCTCGCCCAGATCCCAGCAAAAAGCGCTTGGCTCAGGATGACGACAAGAGAGGAATCATGCCGGGAAAAGTAGCAAAAATCGGAACCTTCAGTGACTGGATTGGTTTGTTTAACGACTGGCGCAAGGAGATTGGCGTTAATACAGAAGATATTGAAGCTTTTCACTTCGACACGCTCTACGGCGCGATCGAGACCGACGACATTGAATTCGGCCATTACAAAGGCAAGCGCAAGTGGGAGAACCTGCGCCAGATTCCTACGCAGCAAATGCGCGACGGGCTGATGAACATGATCGTCTACCAGGGTGATACCGAGTTTGCCAGCGTTGAGCAGCAGCGCAATTTGCTTGAAAATGCTCCCACCGATTGGGACCGCCGTGCTATCACGCGCGTGATGATCGAAGAGATGCGTCACGGCTGGCAGATGTGCGCGCTGTTGGTTGATCACTTCGGCTATTCAGGAAAAGTTGAGGCGCAGAAGATGCTGGAGCGCCGCGCGTTCGAAAACAAGCGTCTGCTGGGCGCGTTCAACGTGGATGTCGACAACTGGATGGATTTCTTCACCTACACCGATTTTGTCGATCGTGATGGAAAATTTCAGTTGCAGATGCTGAAGTATTCGGCGTTCGCTCCGCTCGGCCGCTCCATGTCCTACATGCTGCGTGAAGAGGCGTTTCACATGGGCACGGGCAACGATGGCTTGCGGCGCATTGTGGAGGCTGGCGTTGTGCCTGCATGGTTGATTCAGAAGTATCTGAATAAGTGGATCTCGAGTTCCTACGATCTGTTCGGGACCGATCATTCGTCTTCGGCGCATTGGGCATATGTGTGGGGCATCAAAGGCCGGTACGACGAGCCGAAGAACGACGTTGCTGCCGATCTGGATGATCTCAACGATTACAACCGGCACCTCTATCGAGAGGAAGTCGCAGGATTAATTGAGCGATTCA
>JASIEN010000758.1 GCA_030045935.1 Candidatus Sulfotelmatobacter sp. | reverse complement strand
AACTAAAACCTTGTAGCCCAAAAGCTATCCTGGCGGAGTCCCAGCTTTTCGTTTCCGGAGGCGGTAATCAAGCGTTTAAGGTTCGTCAGGGTGTCGCCCCTGAGCAGGAAATCAATAGTTGCCGAGATACCTCCTTGTGGCCCTCCCGAACCAAGTACTACAGTGGTCTTTGGAAGACGAGTACCGGTCGCAAACTGTGCCAACGCCGACTCCATTTGCTTCTTCAAGGCAGTTGCAGAGTTCTGGAGGTCCCCGACCATCGCTTTGGTGGTGCTACCAACTACATCGCCTGAACCCAACACTTTCACGGTTGCACGAGAGAATTGGGAGACAGCGTCGGCAAGATCGCGTCGGATACGTGCAACGTGGGTCATTGGAAGAAAAGAGAGGTCTGGAACGTCAACTTTCCAAAGATAGTGCACCCAATCCCGGGTCGGCACTTCGCCAATCGTGAGATCGCCGAACACTGGTGTCGTGAAGGATGCCGTGTTCAGGTGCATTACGCCTAGCCGCTCCGCGGTCAGGCGCTCACTGCACAATCCGTACAGGGCCTCGACGTTAACGCTTGAAGGACTGTGGTGGCCTTCGTCCCCTGAATACGGACGGGGCATCTCCGGTAAATCTATTTCGGGATGTGACCAACGATGCTGGCTTTCACCCAGCACGGGGAGGAAAGTGGCAGCCCCGTCGCCGAATACGTCGGCATCTTCGGCAATCAGACGAGACAAGTTCTCGACGAGGCCTGCCGAAAAATGGCAAGAACTTGCCAGTCCGACGCTTTCGACGTTAAATTCTGCATACGGATGTGATCCTGGATGGGCGCATGAGACCCAAAGGGGCGCGGGCACGATAATGACTAGGTCTGCGAAGCAAAGCGCTTGTTTCAACAGTTTCGCCAGCGGAGTTCGGTCTGTGCATGACAGCATTACCTTCGTACCCTGGAAGTCCCGTATTCCCTGAACGGCACGTGTCAAGTCAGGTGGCCGCAAGGAATAAAGCGCGTCGACTAATGGCGTTTTCGACTGCACCACGTCTTCAAGCCAATCATTCACGAATTTCTGAGCCATCGTTCAAATCCTCACTGGTGATTACAAAGCCGGGAATCCGTATCGGCGTCAAATGTTGGCGGAGCACGGGACGGTCATTCGCCTGGTTAACGACCTCCGCCTGGGCTGACTGGAGGGCGACAAATGCATTTGGGAACAGGCCCCCCAATACAACGAACAAGACACCCGCCGCCAGAATCCAGCGCTCGCGGGGCAACGCATCTGCCATGTGCGTGAAGCCGGTGCGCCGCCTGCCTAGAAAAAGCCTCGCGAAGAGACGGAAAATGCTCACTGCATTCATCGCCGTTGCGATCGGCAGGACAATGCCTGTGACGGGATTGGACATCAGCGTTCCGTGAATCAGGAGGTCCTGGGAGCAAAAGCTGAGCGTTCCCGGCAAACCCACGAGGGCCAGCCCGAATACCGCGAAGAAGACCGCCAGGCGGGGTGCGTGTTCCGCCAAGCCAAGATGCCTGCTCGCTGTAAGGTTCTCTCCGAAGCGGACCTCGAGCAGCCGAAGAACACCGAAAAGGCCCATCGTCGAGACCGTTACTACGAACCAGTGGACAAGCGCGCCGGTGATCCCCTCTGATGTGCGGCTTTCCAGCCCGGCCAGTATGCATGCCGACTGGCTGAGCGCCAGAAACGCGAGAAGCCTTCGCGGCGAGTTTTCGGTAAGCCCGCGTATGGCTACATAGAGCGCAGTCGCGATCGCCAGCCAGGAGAGCACGGGAAAGAAGTTGCCGGCAGTGCTCGGAAACAGCGGCAAAATCAGCCGTGCAACCAGCAGCGCGCCGAAATGCCCGTTCAGCAGAAGAGCCGTAGGAATCGCCGGAGCGCCTTCGGCCGCATCCGCCACCCATGCGTGCGCGGGGCAGATTCCTTTGCGAAAGATCACTGCAACCACCAGGAGCCCGAAGGCCACCGTCCCGCCGGGACTCCGGCCCTGCAGACTATCCATCGAAAAAGCATGGCCGCTCCCGAAAATGATTCCGATGGCCAATGCCAGGGCAAGGATCGAAAGCAACAAAGCTGTGGCAGGACGCCACGAAGTCGCCCGGAACCACGATCGAAGGAAGAAAGGGATCGCCGAGAGAATCCATCCCACAAAAAAAACCAGCAGGTTCTCACTCGAATACGCGAGTAACGTTGCCCCAAGCAGAAAGAGGATTCCGCCGATCGTCCGCGCATCGCAGTCGCGTTTCGGAATCATCAGAGCCGCTCCCGCAGTGAGGCAGGAAAACAGGAGCATCAACGCCTCGTACAGGGATTCCCCCGCAGGCGCCGCGAGCAGAAGAAGCGCACTTGCTGCGGCCGAGACTAGCGCCGCCATGAAACCCACGATTCGCGCATTTCGCCGCCAGGCCATCAGAAGGACAGCCGCAGACCAGGGCGTGCCGATCGCGACGCCGGTGACAACCGCTCGCGGAATCCATGCCGCATTCGCGATCATTCAGCCCCCTGTTCGGCAGGACTTCGCATCGAAATCGAACTGTCCATCCGCCGCTTCGCACTAGCGGACCGTCCAACACCGTCGAGCTTGGCAAACAGCCGGGACAACTGCAAAAGCGGATAGAGGAACCACCGATCGAGAATCGTGTCCAGGTGTCCGCGGTCGAGCGCCCAGCGGTAGAGCCACTGCTGAGTACGGTCCGACAACAGGTCCTCCAGATGCTTACCTGTTGGTGATACTTCACCTCCAATAGCCGAGTGCATCCGGTGATAGTCGTGAAGCATGGACGGGGCGCGCAGGAATTGCAGCGTCCGAACGAAGGCGTGCCCCAGAATATGGGCGACGGCGATCGATCTCCAGCCGAATCCGATCTCGACGAAGACTGCGCCGACCTGCGTGAGCGAGGCGAACGCGAGCGACGTTTTGGCATCGGCGCAGGCGCGGCCCGTTATGGCGCCGTAAATTGCTGTCACGATGCCGATCACGATCACGCAAACTGAGGCAGCCGGCGCGTGCGCGAGAAGGGGTTGAGCTCGGAGCAGGAGATATGCACCAGCATGAATCGAGATTGCCCCGTAAAAGATGGCGCTCGATGGTGTCGGACCCTCCATTGCGCGCGGCAGCCACCCCGAGAACGGGATTTGCGCGGCCTTCCCCGCAGCTGCAATAAGAAGGAAGAGACACACGATGGTTGCCTGCGCTCGCGTGATCAGCGGCATACCGTTCGCAAATGATGAATTTCCGGCCCAATGGTGCATTGCGAATACGCCCACCAGCAATCCGATGTCGCAGGCGCGATATATGGCGAAGACGCGCAACGCGTTCTCGACCGGAGGAGTCCGGTGCTCGAAGAAGGCAATCAGCAAGACCGATGTGATGCCCACGATCTCCCAGCCGCCCACCAGAAGGTCCAACGAACCGGCGGCGAACGTGATCA
>JASIEN010000757.1 GCA_030045935.1 Candidatus Sulfotelmatobacter sp. | reverse complement strand
CAACGATTACAACCGGCACCTCTATCGAGAGGAAGTCGCAGGATTAATTGAGCGATTCAACAATGTTTTAAAGCCGGGTGAGGAAAGACTGTACGCACCGGACATCAAGTTCAACCGCTTCATCGGGCGATGGGCGAATCAGAAATTCCATGCAAAGACCGGTGAACCGCTCGACGACGGCGCGTACGAGGAGCATTTGAAGGAATACATGCCTGGGCCAGCGGATCGAAAGCTGCTGCTCGACATCATCGAGACGGAAAAAAAGTGGATTGCCGAGAAGACCGGCGCGCGCGATCCGCTGGCTTCGATTGGTGAAGTAAGGAAGTCGGCAATTAATTTGTAGGAAGCTCCTTAAACACAGAGGGCACAGAGGAGCATAGGGTAAGCGTAATGAGTACCGTGGCGGCAGTGACGCTTGCGCGACTCTCGGTAGAGCTGAGGGCTTCGGTCGTGCGCATTGTGCTGCGGAACCCTCCCTTAAATGTCATCGATATTCCCATGATGGAAGAGTTAGTGCAGGCACTCCCGGAGATCGAAAAGCGGAACGATGTGGCAGCGATCGTTTTGAGCGGTGAAGGCAAGGCTTTCTCGGCGGGCGTGGATGTGGCGGCGCATACTCCCGATAAGGTCGAGGAGATGTTGTCCAAGTTTCACGCCGTTATTCGCGCACTGGTGGAGAGCAAGAAAGTAACCATCGCCGCGGTGCACGGGCATTGTCTGGGCGGAGGAGCCGAGCTTGCGATGGTTTGCGATGTTATTTACACGACCGCGTCAGCGCAGTGGGGATTTCCTGAGATCAAGCTGGGTTGTTATCCACCCGTGGCGTGTACGGCACTGGGCGCATTGATTGGCCAGAAGCATGCTTCGGAGTTGATTCTGACTGGCCGCACGATCACCGGCAGCCGGGCGGCAGAGATCGGACTGGTGACTCAGGCGGTCCCTGATCATGACCTCCACGCTGCGATCGAACAGGTTCTCGAGGAATTGGTGCGCCTGAGTCCGGCTGCCTTGAGAGCCACAAAAAAGGCCCTCTTTGGCTGGGATTCTATGCACTTCGACAAAGGCCTGGCTCGAGCAGAGAAGATCTACCTGGAAGAGTTGCTGAAGACAGCAGATGCGCAGGAAGGCATTCGCGCGTTTATGGAGAAGCGCGAGCCGAGGTGGAAGGGGAAGTAGCGGGCGATGAGCAGTGAGGAGTTGGCAATGACCAACCTTGCTCGCTCAGTGCTTGCCGCTCACTGGTCAGACTTTAAATGGAATACGAGATTGCACCGGAGGAAGTGAAAGCCACGCTTGACCGAGGCAGCCGGTTCACGCTGCTTGATGTACGCGAGCCATGGGAGTTTGAAACCGCGCATATCGAGAACGCGAAACTGATGCCCATGGGCGATGTGCCCTCGCGGGCGAATCAGGAGCTCGACCCCGAAGAGCACATTGTCGTGATCTGCCATCACGGCGTGCGATCGATGAATGTGACGGCGTGGTTGCGGCAGCAGGGATTTGAAAAGGCACAATCGATGCGTGGTGGAATTGATGCCTGGTCGCGCACGGTTGATTCGAAGGTGCCGAAGTACTAGGGCAGCTTCTAGCTATGAGCTTCTAGCCTCAGCCCCTTCGATCAAATGTTTAGCTACCCGCTAGCAGCTCGTAGCTGCGTTTATGAAAAAAGAGCTTATCGAACTCAAAGTCAACGGCCGCAGGCATGAGCTCGCTATTGAGCCGAACGCGCTGCTGCTTGACGTATTGCGCCGCGATCTCGGACTGACCGGGTCGAAGCGTGGGTGCGATGAATCGTCGTGTGGTGCATGCACGGTGCTGGTCAATGGTGTAGCGATGCTTTCATGCGCTTTGCTTGCCGCGAGTTGTGAAGGACAGGAGATTACCACCATCGAGGGGGTAAGTGAGCACGGCAGCCTGGCCGCGATTCAGAAGGCTTACGGCGATTGGGGTGGCGCACAGTGTGGCTACTGCACTCCGGGATTCATCATGACGGTGAAATCTCTGCTCGCCGAGAATCCTGATCCATCGGAAGAGGATGTGCGCAACGCATTGAGCAGCAATTTGTGCCGATGTACGGGGTACAACCAGATGTATGAGGCGATCCGGGGGGCAATTGCCGCCGAGCAGAAAGGCGCGCCCACGGCGGTGGGCCAATGACCTATGTAGTCGTGACTATTAAAAAGATCCTCGACATTGAGGCATTTCGTGACTACGCCACTCGTGTGGCGCCGATCATTGAGCGCTATGGCGGCAAGTATGTAGCGGTGGACAAAACGCCGGATGTGCGCTCAGGCGAATGGCCGTTTGTCCGAACCGTCGTGGTTGCTTACCCAAACTACAGAGCCGCCCAGAACTGGTATGACTCGGCCGAATACCAGCAGATCATTCCTATACGCCTGCGCGCGATTGACGCCAACATTGCGATAGTACGCGATCCGGAGGAAGCCGGAATTGATATGAATCCGCGAAAGAGTGGCGCATGAATGATGGCTTCTCCATTATCGGCAAGCCCACCGCAATGATCGATGCGGCGGAAAAGACCACCGGCGGGGGAAAATACGCGGACGATCTTAGTGTGCCCGGCATGTTGATCGGGAAAATTCTGCATTCACCCTACCCGCACGCCCGAATCAAGCGCATCGATACCAGCCGCGCTGAAAAGCTCGACGGTGTCGTTGCTGTGGCAATCGGTAAAGATGCGCCCAATCCTTTTGGAATTCTTCCAGTTGGTCACGACGAACATGCGCTCGCACTCGACAAAGTTCGTTACGTCGGAGACAACGTTGCTTGTGTGGTGGCGCTATCAGAAGCGATTGCCGAAAAGGCTTTGGAACTGATCGACATCGAATATGAACTTCTGCCTGCCTATTTCGATCCCGAACAGTCGATGAAGGCGGAGAGCGATCTCATCCACGATCACAAAGCACACAATACGGAAAAAGATTATCACCATGTGTTCGGCGATCCTGCAAAAGGCTTTGCCGAAGCTGATCAGATCGCCGAAGCACGATTTATCGCGAACGAAGTGACGCATGCTGCGATGGAGCCCCACTGCACACTGGCTTCATTCGAACTCGATCCGCACACCGGAAAGCTTGGGCGGCTAACGGTGCAGTCCTCAACACAGGTTCCGTATTACTTGCAGCACAAGCTTTCGCTCGTGCTCGAAATGCCCATGCAGCAGATTCGCGTAATCAAGCCGCTGGTAGGCGGAGGCTTCGGCGGCAAAAGTGAAGTGATTCCACTGGAGATCATCGCTGCCATCGCGGCGCGCAAGGCGAAAGCGCCGGTGAAGATCACTTACACGCGCGAGGAAGTGTTCTGGGCGCATCGTGGACGCCCGCGGACGATTATCGATATGAAGACCGGTATCAAGAACGACGGTCGCATTACTGCTGTGAAGGCGCGTGTGGTGCAGGATGGCGGAGCGTACTGTTCTTATGGCGTGGTCACCATTTTGTATTCTGGCGCGCTTCTCGGAGCGCTTTATGACATTCCCAACATTCAATACGACGGCTATCGCGTGCTTACCAACAAGCCCGCCTGCGGCGCCATGCGGGGTCATGGAACAGTAAACGTGCGATTTGCATTTGAATCGCAGCTTGACGAGCTGGCGGCAAAAATCGGAATGGATCCGGCCGAAATCAGATTACGCAATCTGCTGAAGCCGCCTTGTGTAACGGTGAACGGTTTGCGCGTGCAGAGCTACGGTTTGCCCGAGTGCATTCAGAAAACAGTTGAGCGCTCGGGATGGAAAGAGCGTAAGGGCAAGCTGCCCAAGAGCCGCGGGTTGGGTATCGCATGC
>JASIEN010000065.1 GCA_030045935.1 Candidatus Sulfotelmatobacter sp. | reverse complement strand
TCTGCGGAACCTTGATCAAATCTTCCGGTTTCGCGGCCTCGGGAATCTGAACCTTGCGCTCCTGCCACATTCGCGGAATGTTGGCCTGCCAGGCTTCGCGCATGCCGCGAATAAAGGTGTTCGGGCCGCCAAGCAACAGAACATGCGGCCGCAGCGTATGCCCGCGGGTAAGAACGCTAAGGTTCTGCAGAATGATGGCTTCAAACAGCGAAGCCATCAGCTCATCGCCCGGGGTGCCGACCTTTTGCAGGCCGTTGATGTCGGTTTCGGCGAACACGCCGCATTTGCCGGCGACTTTGTGCAGCTTGATTCCGTTATATCCCTGCTCAGCCAGCAGTTCGGTGGGAATTTTCAGCTTGGCATTGATCTTGTCGATGACCGCGCCTGTGCCGCCGGCACACTTGTCGTTCATCGAAGGAATCTTCTTTTTGCGGCCGGATTCTTCGTCGTCTTTGAAGACGATGATTTTGGCATCCTGCCCGCCCAGTTCGATGACCGAATAAACTTCGGGATGCAGCTTCTCGACCGCGAGCGAAACCGCCGTGACTTCCTGCACGAACTTTGCGCCGATCTGCTCGGCAATGCCCGTTCCGCCCGAACCGGTCAGAAACATACGGGTATTGTGACGATTGACGCCGACTTCAGCTTCGATCCGCTTGAGGAATTCCAGGGTCTTCTCCGGCTGCTTGGTTTCGTGGCGTTGATAGTCCTGCCACAGGACCTTGTCGGCGGCAGCATCGACCACGACGGCCTTCACCGTCGTCGAACCAACGTCGAGGCCGACGAGGAACTCAGTCTTGTGATCGTGAGCCTTATGCGCATGCCGAATCTGCTGGATGGTCGGCTCGGCAGGAGCGATTTGAATCAGTGCAGGGCCCTTATGGTCGTGCATCAAGTTCCTTTCGTCGCAGTACGAGAATCATTAACCACCGAGAACGCCGAGGCGAAAACAATAGGAAGCTCCCTGCGATCTCTGCGTTTCGGCGGTAAATACTTTTAGTCGCCCGACATTGCCGGTGCAGTCTCAGCCACGCGCACGCGCGACTTCTTCCAGAAGCGCGTGTCTTTGTCGATTCTGTCGCTGACGTGCAGAATGAACTGTGCCGCGGTTCCGGCAACGCCCTCGCGATGTGGCACGTGATAGAACGGCCGCTTCAGCTCGGGATGCTCGTCGATGTATTCGCGAATTTCGGCCATGCTCTTGCCGGTCGATTTCAGGCACTCTTCGAATTCTGCCTTGGCCTTCACTTTCGCCTCGCCCAGCGCCATCTGCACGCGGCTGTGGGCATTGACTTCGCCTTCGCCGGAAGTTTCGATCGGCAGAAAGATCATGTCTTTGAATTTGTTGATCACCGCCGATTGCACTCCATCCGACTGCGATGACGGCATGCAGCCAAACGGCTTCAGTGCCAGCACCATGTGGCAGAGCTTGTGCACGGTGTAGTAGACGTTCTTGCCGACTTCGAGGTGTCCTTCGCCGCCGCGCGCGAACTGGTTGTAGAAAGGATGCGCCAGGTCGGCGAGTTCCTGCTGCGGCACGAGATGGTGCGTGATGCCACCGAGGTTCTTGATGGTGCGGTGATAGAAGAAGTTCCACATGCGCTGCCCGGCGCCAATGCCCCACAGCTTTTTGCGCAGGCCGATGTAGTTGGCAAACTGCTTCTTGAACGCGTGCCATTCCGGATTGCGATGCGGACGATTCACCGGCCACTTCGCCTTGGCATGTGCCTTGGCCTGATACATCAGGTACGCGACCCAAGTTGCGATCGGCTCGACCAGCACCTGCGAACCCTCGCGCTCCAGAAACTCGAACATGTGGAAGTTGCCGTCGCCCTCGGTGGTCTGCGCCCAGAATTCGCCGGTGATCTTCACGACTGGTTTCACGCGGGTGCGGTCGACCTCGATCGCATCCATCTTCTCGCGCGCAGTCTGGAGCGCATTCAGATAGTCCTTGCCCCACATGTGCTCGTGCCACTTGCCGAAGACGTTGAACATGTTGCGCAGAACTTTGTTGCTCTTGACCTTCGGCTTCAGCCAGTTGGGTGCGCTCTGCTCGATCTCGAACGACTTGCGGTTTTTCAGGTCTGCACACAGGTTCTCAACCATTTCGTGAAACACGCGATCGGTTTCGCCCTTGTTCACTTCATACGGACGAATCTGATAAATCAAGTCGTTGATCACGTCGCCCATGTGCAGTGCGTTCAACATGCCGAAGCCGAAATCGATCGTGAACTTCAATCCCGGTTCGCCGGAGGCGGCCTTGATTCCGTCGCTGTCTTTGAACAGCAGCACGCGGAAGCCGTCGAAGCCAGCATTCTTCAACGCGAAGCGGTATTCGGCCTCGTACATGCCGAAGCGGCACGGGCCGCAGGAACCGGCGGTGAAGAAGACGTAATCGTCCAGAATCTGCTGGCGCGACAGCCCTTCCTTTTCGAGGAACTGCAAATACTGCACCAGATTGCCGACCGTGAAATACGTCGGATTGCATTGCCCGTTATTGCCGAACTCTTTGCCGATCTGGAAGGCGGGAACATCCGGCACCGGCAGCTTCTCGCAGCGATAGCCGCAGCCCTGGAAGACGGCGCGAATCAGGTCTTCGTGCTTCCAGGTGAAGCCACCAAACAGAATGGTCGTGTGCGGCCTCTGCTCCGCTGTGAACGCCCGCTCCACTGGCCGATGAAAATGCGTAGGCGTGTCGAGTCCGGCTATCTTGCGCAGGCGGGCGCGTTCTGCTTCCAGGCGTTGCTTGATTTCGGATTCGTTTTCAATCTGGACGAGATTTGTCGCCATATTAACTTCCTCCGGCGGTGGGCAGAAATGGGAACGAAATACCTGAGCTGATGATGTTTAGTTTAGAGGTAAGGGGCTGAAAAAGGTTGCGAAATTCAACAATAGATCCACAAGATAGGACACGGATAACACAAGCGTTGGTGGGAATAAAGCCGACGATGAACTTCGTGCAGAACCGCATTCAAACTCCAAGACGTGGATGGGGACCCAAATCTTGTCTGCGGAACTCGTGCTTACGCACTCCAACAGACTTACTGCACACAAACGCGCACGCATAGCGTTGCACGGCTAAGGAGGCAATAGCCTCAGTTTACATCCCCAGACAGCGGTAAGCGCAATGAAGCGGCTGTGATTTGTTCTTTGTAGCAGAAAAGCGGGGCGAGGTTCAAGTTGCTGTTGAAAAAATGCATGCGCAGACTTGCGCCAGGCTGCCTGACGGAATCCTCAGAAAACCTAACCAAGGCGCCAAAACACTTATGCCATTAAGACCTGATCGAGCAACTGCCCCACCGCTCTTCGCGCTTCCAGAATGGAGTAGCGGTGGTCCATGCATCCCGCCAGATCGGTGTTGGCAAAAGCGATGCGGCCAAAAGGCGCACGGCGCAGGACCTCTCGAGGGGCAGTCTGGCCATTACTTCCAAAGAAAAATCCCGGCTGCGGGCTGAGATAGGCGTGTCCCCAGCGATTCAGGATGATTCCCGCAATATCTCGCCTTGCCTCAAATCCGCCTGGCCCAAACATCTCAGTGAACTGCTCGCGAATCTGGCGTTCATATTCGCGGAATGACGTGCTCAACATTTCGGCGCGGCCTCGATTCCCCTGATCTTCTGTGGAATATCCTGGATACGAGTACAAAACTTTCAGGCTAAGAACAACCGGCGCATCTGGATTAATTGTCGTATCCTCGATTCCAGTCAGCGCTAGTTTGCAAACATCCATGTAATTACCGGTGCCTTCGAACCAGCGGCAGCCAGTCATTCCCATTTTGTATAGGAATCGCCAATTCCTGACGGCGACATTCGCCATCATGCAGGGGGAGCGATAAAACTGCGCGTAGGCATTGCGGTGCGTCTCCGGAAGATCTTTGACGATGTGTTTGGTTGTCCAGCATCCGCCAGCCATCACAGCCGACCGAGCTTTCAGGCGGTAAAGCTTGCCTTGCTTCAGGTAAACAATCGTCACCGAGCCCGCTTTGCTCGCGTCGCCATCATGCTGAATGTGGATGGCAGTCGATGACAGACGAACCCTCGCCTGATTTGCCCGATCGTCGACCGCCGCAAAGTTCACGTGGTTCCCGCAAACGCCTTCGACGCTGGCCGGCCCAGGTATCGAATTGGGAATCAGATTCTTCAACATCAACCGGGCAATCGTCGCATTGCCGCCGGGAAACATCTGGTCTGATCCACCCTGCTCTTCCGGCAGCGGATGCAGCATTTCAAAGGCATAGTCCGAATAGGCCGACAATGCATCCGGTCCCAGACCCGAACCGCCGCCTTCCACGGGAGATAGAAAGGTTCGAACCGTTTCCCGGCCCAGCCCGAAACGCTCCATGTAATGCTGTTCGAGCGTGATCGAGTCGAGATAGCGCGAAATTTCATCGCCCTGCGCTTTCGGGCGTTCGAATTTTTTCTTTTCGCTTGGCTCGCCCTTTAGCCAGCGTAGCCACTCGACGCGCGTCGCGTTCGCAACGGGAGCACCTTCTAAGCTTTTTCCAACAGGATCGATCAGCCACATGCCCGGCTGCCGGCCGAACTTCGCGCCAAACCAGAAGCCGTATTGCCCGTGCTGCAAGCCAACCGCTTCGTAAGGGGTGCGCGAGAGGGGAAATTCAGGTTGGTTTCCGCCCCATTTCTGATACTTCAATTCCGGCGTAAGCAGACCGATCGAATCGTAGAACTGCGCCAGAAAGCTGTGCGGATATTGGATCTGATAGATCGCCGACCCCTGATGCGCGATCAGCCGCTTGCCATCAACCACAAACTCATTCTGCTTAGCCTCACCGCCGAAGATTGGATGGTTTTCGAGAACAAGGCATTTCATCTTCGGCCCGCCCTCTCGTCGAAAGAAAAGTGCCGCGGCCAATCCGCTGATGCCCCCGCCTACAACTACGCAGTCGTAGAACTCACCCGTATCAATGACTTCTTTGGGAAGCGGATCGTATAGACCGTCGCGTATGGCGTGGCCGGCTTCGAGCACGGCAAGCGTGTTGCCGTTGGAATTGCCGTATTCGCCCACGCCACCGTAGCCGCTGAAATCATCCTGTTGCGCGACCAGTTGTGCGGGGGTTTTGCCTTGTAGCAGCACAGCGCCGGAAGCAAGCAAGGCGGAGCCAAGGAAATCGCGCCGCGTGATCGGTGATGTCATGCCGAGGCTGGCATAGTCTCGACGTTCAGATTTTGGATTGCCCATTTGTCGGCTGGACATCGGTGACCCGGTCGATCATATCGCGAGGGGAAATGAATGCAGAGTTGGCGGACTAGGGAGAAAGCCGTAGTCGCCAGACACGCAGCTATAAGGTAGGTAAAAAACCCTATAGAATGCTGCAATCGGACGGCGAATAATAACCTGTTTAGGGTCCAAGATCACCAAGCGATTGAATGAGCACCTGTAACTCCGCGTTGCCGGAGATTTCAAACTTAGTCTAATCTATGCGTGCCAATCCCGCCTCGCACATCCGCGCGCAAAGTATGGGCGGGCAAGCGAAGCACAATTGCACAGGAGGTGCAACGATGAAGATGGGTACTGTCTGCAGTCGTGTTTTGTTGTTGCTGTTAGCGGTGCTGGCGCTTTCCTCGGCTTCTTTGGGACAACTCCGGATCTCCGTTGCATTCGGGCCTCCCGCGATTCCTGTTTACGAGCAGCCGGTCTGCCCGGAAGACGGCTACATTTGGACTCCCGGCTATTGGGCATGGGATCCTGATGTCGAAGACTATTACTGGGTGCCGGGGACGTGGGTCCTCGCGCCTGAACCTGAATACTATTGGACTCCGCCTTATTGGGCCTGGGTCGACGGCGCGTTTGTTTTTTATGACGGCTGGTGGGGACCGCATGTCGGCTTCTACGGCGGCATTAACTACGGCTTTGGCTATTTTGGAGTCGGCTTCGTCGGCGGGCGATGGCAGGACGGCCACTTCTTCTATAACCGTGACGTGATGAACGTGAACGTCACCATCATTCACAACGTCTACAACGAGCGCATTACGAACATTACAGAGAATCGCGTCAGCTACAACGGCGGCAACGGCGGCGTTGAGGCGCGCCCGACGGCGGAAGATGAGGCTTATGCCCGCGAGCGTCATTTGCCTCGCGTCGCTGCCCAGCAACAACAAATGGAGGCAGCCCGTGGAAATCCTCAGTTGCGGGCATCAGCAAATCAAGGGCGCCCGCCCATAGCCGCGACCGCACGGGGGGGCGAATTCCGCGAGGGAGCGGTCGCAGCCCGCGAAGCGGGAGGACCGTACCACCCTCCGGCAAACCGCGGGGCGGAACCGCCACGTACTGAAGCTGGAGGCCGTCCTGCAGTTCACCCCAACGAACTTCCAGCTCAGCAGCATATGCCTGTTCCAAACACCGGCGACGCCAATCGCGACCGCAAGTACCAGCAGCAACAGGACAAGCTGTTCGCGAAACAGCAGCAGGAGCGGCAGCAACTTCAGCAGCGCCAGGAACAGGAACATCAGCAAGCGGATCGGCAACACGCCAGCGACCAGCAACGCCAACAGATGGAGCAGCGACATCAGCAACAGACACAGGAGTTGCAGCAGCGACATGCTGAGCAGCAACAACACTTGCAGGAAAGGCAGGCTCCTAGAGGGCGCGGGTAAGTCGATCGCCGTTCAACCTTTTTTGGGCTGGCGCGTTGCAGCGCCAGCCCTTCTGTTCTAAACTTGTGGCAAACGGGTACGGTCTGCACCTTAAGAGTTTTCCGGTAGTGGTTGCCGGGGGAAAAAGCCTTATCATTCCATTCGTGCGCGGCACGGTCCGAAAAATTCCAGATCGTTCCAAAGCCAATAAATCTTGGCGGCAACGGCAACGTATTTTTAACCGCAATGCCCATATTAGTTTTTCCCGAGATGTATAACCACGAACCTCGTACCAGAGCGGCTGCACCGGCCATCGATTATTCTGCGTCTAGGGGATAGCCACGATGTTTGGGACGCTACAGCAGCGTCTGCTTCTCATTTTGACCATGGGTCTGCTCCTTACTCTGGGCATCGTGGCCTACACCTGCCGTGCTGCCCTGGGATATGACCGCCTAAATGCGCAGATTCAGCAAACCCATCAGGTTAAAGAAGAGTTGAGCGCAGTGCAGGGCTTGGTCGTCGATGCTGAAACCGGCCAGCGCGGCTATCTCATCACCGATGACCCAATCTACCTCGAGCCATACAAGCAGGCCAGCTCTCAACTCGACAGCCATTTGGCGCGGCTCGAGGATCTGATCAAAAACAATACGGGCCAGCGGCTGCGAATGCAGCAACTCCGTCGCCTTGAACAGGAGGAAATGGACGTCCTCCAACAGACGATTCAACTCGACGAAGACGGCCGGGACATGGACGCCGGCAAAATCGTTCTCTCTGGTGTGGGTCGCCAGCGCATGGAACAGTTTCGCCACATTGTGGCCGAGATGGAGCAAGAGGAGGATCGGCGACTCACGAAGAGCGCGAGGCTGGAGAACCGCGGACAGTGGGTCATCATGCTGGCATCCCTCGCGGTGGCTCTGCTGTCAATTGCAGTCTACGTGATGGTGCTGCAGGTAATGAAGGCCGCCGCTGGTATTCAGGAGCGTGCCCGTATTGAGGCGGAAAAGCGCCTCGTTGCCGAAGAACAGTTTCGCGCCGAGCAAAAAGCCGCGCGCGAACGCGAGAAGGCGGAAGCAAGATTCCGTTCACTGCTCGAGGCAGCGCCCGATGCCATGGTCGTCGTCAACACCGAGGGCAACGTCGTTCTGGCAAACGCCCAGGTCGAACGACTGTTTGGATACAGCCAGCAGGCGATGCTCGGCCGTTCAGTAGAGATGCTTGTTCCTGAGCGGCTCCGCAGTGATCGCAATGGGCAACACATGAGTTTCTTCGGCGAAGAGCGCCTGCGAACCAAGCATACGGGAATTGAGCTGATAGGCCTGAGCAGCGACGGCCACGAGTTCCCCGTCGAGATCAGCCTCAGCCCACTGCAGACCGACCAGGGCTTGCTGGTGACCACAGCCATTCGCGACATTACCGAGCGGAAACGCGCGGAAGAGAGCCTGCGCGTGCTGTCAGGGCAGTTGATGCACCTGCAGGACCAGGAGCGGCGCCGCATCGCCCGCGAACTGCACGACAGTGCGGGGCAGATTCTCGCCGCTCTCAGCATGAATCTCGATTTGCTCGTCACCAATCCCGCCACTCTATTCGCCAGTGCAGCAAAGACTGTGAACGAGAGTCTTTTGCTGGTGCAGGAACTTTCCAGAGAACTGCGCACCATCTCGCATCTGCTGCATCCGCCCTTGCTCGATGAAGTTGGCCTGGCCTCCGGGCTGCGTTCCTATCTGGATGGCTTTACCGAGCGCAGCAAAATCCGGGTGGACTTGGATCTGCCATCAGACCTGGGGCGCCTTTCGCAAGACCTAGAGACGGCTATTTTCCGCGTCGTGCAGGAGTGCCTTACCAACATCCACCGTCACTCCGCCAGCCTGACTGCACGGATCACCATTACACGTTCTGATACGGAAATGACAGTCGAAGTGCAAGATAACGGCCGGGGAATTCCTCCAGAAAAGCGCCGCGAGATGGAAGCCGGCGGTACGCCGGGTGTCGGCATCCGCGGAATGCGCGAGCGTCTGCGCCAGCTCGGCGGTAGTTTACACATTCAATCCAACGGCAACGGCACCCTCGTCGTTGCCCGGCTGCCCGTGGCTTCGCCTTCGCTCATTGTTGCCGCATAAGCCGGCACCTACGGCTGACAATTCAAGAAAAATGTGGGGACAGTCGCTGAAGTCTCGTAAGCAAGTTCTTACCAAAACCCGCGAACCATTCGAGTTAAATCCACCGTGTAAATTCGCTTGACCCTCCACAGCCACGCCCCACATAATCGCGCCATCGTTCGCCCCTCCCAGCACTTCCGGGGCTCGTAGTTGCAAGTCGAAACTGACTGACAATTTCAGGCCGCTCCCAGACGGCCACACTTTAAGTGTCACATCACGAAAGAAAGAATTCCAAGGAGCAATTGCCCATGAATCGTGCTCGATTCACCCCTGCCCTAACCCTGACCGCCGGCTTAATAGGCTTGCTGACGATCGCAAATGTTCCGCTCTTTTCCCAACCTGCGGACACACGTACAGAGGCGGCAGTCGTCGCATACGACAGGACGCATGAAATTACCGTCAGCGGAACGATCCAGGGAGTCGTTGCCAAGCCGGAAAGCGGCAGCCCATCCGGTCTTCACCTCCTCGTGAACGGATCAGAAGGAACGTTCGACGCCGCTCTCGGCCCATACATGGCAAAGGAAACGCGTGAGGCTCTTCGTGCCGGTGCCGCGGTGCAGATTGTGGGGGCAATAGAAAAGGTTCATGGCAGGCAGTACCTACTGGCCCGGCAGGTGAGCTTTGACGGCCGGACGGTTACGGTGCGCAACCTGAACGGAGCGCTGCTGATGGTGCAATCACCGCGCGGTCCCCATCGCAACGCCGACTACGTCCGCCAACCGGAAGTTAACGGAGGTGCGCGATGAAATTGTGCAAAGCGATTCTTCTTCTTATAGGCCTGGCCATGGTTGCGACCCTGGTGGCATGCAGCAGCAGCAGCACTTCGACCACTACCCCTCCTCCCCCGACGATAGCAATCTCTGCGACCGGTGGAACCCCTCAGACAGCAACGGTGAATAAAGCATTCCAAACCGCGCTACAAGCCACTGTCACTTCAAATGGATCGCCGGATAACGGTGTGACGGTTACCTTCTCGGCACCCTCATCGGGTGCAAGTTGTACGCTCGCAAATACCACTGCTACGACCAACTCCAGCGGCGTCGCCTCCACCACGTGCACGGCAAACTCGACGGCA
The DNA here is from genome assembly GCA_030045935.1 of Candidatus Sulfotelmatobacter sp. GTDB lineage: Bacteria > Acidobacteriota > Terriglobia > Terriglobales > Acidobacteriaceae > Sulfotelmatobacter. Next base: position 5,452 of record JASIEN010000065.1, on the reverse strand, counting down.
GGTGCATACAACGTAACGGCGGCGGCCAGCGGAGCCACGGGCAACGCCACCTTTAGCCTTACGAACGTCCTCCTGTCCCAGGGCAACTACGCGTTCTATATATCTGGAACCGACTCCGGCGCCGCAGGCAGCGACACCCCCGGCCCATATTTTCTCGCAGGAGCATTTACCGTCAACAGCCAGGGGCAGATCACCGGCGGGCTGCAGGATTTCTCTGACAGCACCTACGTCGCCTCAGCCGAAGCAATTACCGGAGGCAGCGTCGTTCCAAGCACAACGCAGGGCGACACCAACCTAACTATTACCATCAACACGGCCGACACGAACATCGGTCCAGGCGCCTCAACCCTCGGGAGCGGCACCGGCACTATTGTCCTCGACGTTTCGATGGCCTCCACCACCCGAGGCCTGGCAATCGAGTACGACACCTGGGCCAGCGGAAAAGGAGAGCTGGATCTTCAAACCAGCACCGGTCCGCTCTGCTCCTCGGCATCGTCGTCTTCGCCATGCGGCTACGCATTCGCCGTCGGCGGCATAGACTTCTATGAGCTAGCCATCGGTGTCGGAGGAGTAGTTGCGATCGATAGCGCCGGGGGAATCTCGGGAAACGGGAGCGTCTTCGACAGCAATGACTTTTGCGGCGACTACAACAGCTCGACCGACACCTGCACCGGAGAAAGCTTCGCCGACAATACCTTCACCGCCAGCACCGTCGTAAGTCCGAGTACGAATCCTTATGGCTTCGTGACCTTCACGCTGAACTCCAGCCTCTATGGTTCGCCAGGGATGATTTTGGACGGCTACATTATCGATGCCAACCACATCCTCCTCGTGGAGAATTGGTTAAACCTCACCACATCGCCGCCTTCTTGCAACGACGGTCTCTGTGCTACGACGGGCGGCCTGGCGCTCGCCCAGACCGGGACGGGTACGTTCGACAGCGGCTCGATTTCTGGCTCCAACTATGTCGTCAGCCTGTTTGGTCAGGACCCGAATGGGGCGCTCCAATCCGCCGCGGTACTCGACTTCAACTCAAGCGGCAGTACCATAGGCGGCAATCTCAGCTTCAACGATATCGCCGTGCAAAACGCTCAGGGCGGCGAGCAAATATCCGGCGGCACCTGGAGCATCGACGGTGGCTCGGGTTGTAGCGCCAACGACTGCGGCGACGGCCGCGTAACGGTCACGGGAGTGACCGATACGACCGCAGACTTCTTGTACAACCTGCAGTTGTATCTCACGGGAAACGGTCACGCGCTGGTCATCTCTATGGATGCCGGCAACACCAGCAGCACTCCTGACGTAATCGGGGGACCAGGCTGGCAGCAAACCACTGGGCTCACCGTAGGCTCGTTCGACGCTAACTATGCATACGCCGACGACGCGTTCGCAGGTGGGGCTGAGGTAAATGACGTGGGCGTCATCTCCTCAAACGGATCGAACACCATCACCGGATTCATCGATGACAATCCGACTATCGCTGGTGGCGTGCTTACACCGGACGGTTCGCTCTCGGCGAGCTACGCCGCCACCTCGACCAACGGTGTATTCAACGTGACCGGGAGCGGGAGCAGCGCAACTCCGCTCACGGCGTACATCGTCGACGACACCCAGGGCGTAGTCATCGAGAACGATGATGTCCAGCTCACGCTCGGCTACTTCGCTAATCAATAGCCGCTGCCGGCCTACTCACAACCCCATTCGTGGCGCGTTTCGGCGCGCCACTTTTTTCCCGGGCAACTCTGCCCACGCCCGGTCTGCGTACCCGCGCTGCTCACGATCCAGACGACTGGCGTCATCCCGAACCCCTTGCTTTCAGGTAGGCCCTCGGCTTCAACCGACGGCGAAGCAACGGGGCGAGGAGCCTGCCCTGAGCCGTACGGCGAAGGGATCTTGCGTGCCGTGAATTTGCAGGGGTACTCTAAAACGCCGCAAATGGAAACGTTTAGCCCCCCAGCTTCTCGCGCGCCAGAGCTTCGACTTGCTCGAGCACCTGGTCTTCGCTCAGGCGAGTGGAATCAATGATCACCGCGTCGCTGGCCGCGACCAGCGGCGAGGCAACGCGGGTACGATCGCGTCGGTCGCGTTCGCGCAGGTCAGCGGCTAAGTTGGGTAGAACCTCGCCTTTTAATTTCTGCTGCTCCATGCGGCGCTGCTCGCGCACCACCGGGTCGGCATCGAGAAAAATTTTCAGATCGGCGTCGGGAAAAACTTTGGTGCCGATGTCGCGGCCTTCCATAACGACTCCGCCGCCTGTGCCCATTTCGCGCTGGCGCGCCACCATCCAAGCACGCACCCGCGGATGCACCGACACGCGCGAAGCCGCTTCAGTCACGTCGCGCTCGCGAATGCGCTCGGAAACATCGACTCCGTCGAGCAGGGTACGGTTGCCGCCGAGCGTGGGTTCAAGCTGAATGCGCGAATCGTGCGCCAATTGCACCAGTGCCGCCTCGTCATCGAACGAAGCGTCGCCCTCGATGGCCTTGAGCGCCAGCGCGCGATACATCGCCCCGCTTTCTAGGTTGGCGTATCCGAGCTTGCGAGCTAGGCGCGAGGCGACAGTGCTCTTGCCCGCGCCGGCGGGGCCGTCGATAGCGATGATGAGTTTGCGGTGGGAGTGTGAGATGGGAGTTTCGTCGCTCATTCAGCCAGAAAGATTGTACACAAGGGGGAACGGACAGCCAGCGGAACTGGGGCCGGAACGGGCTGCGGAGCCTCGCTACACCGGACAGGCGAGGGCGGCCCTCCCTACGCATTCTGTGCTCTAAAAGAAGGGACACGCGAGATTCCTCGCCCCGCTGGTGAAAGCGCGGCTTTGGAAAGACGCCGCATAAGAAAGGCCGCACACCTAATCCCTGACGATCACAAAAATTGTTTTGCGAACTCGGCAATTTCCCGTTCCGCCCAGTGTCCATCGTAGGCCGGATCGCCGTCGCGCTCGCCAAGAAATGCACAGTGGCCGCCGTCTTTGGTTTCGACGTACATGATATGGGGATTGGCAAGAATAGCGCGCTTCGTTTCCGGCAGCAGCCGAACAAAAGGATCGTTTACCGCATGAATCACCAGCGCAGGCCGTGCGATTTGAGAAATTACATTGGCTGCTGCCGCCCGTGCATAGTAATCGTCCGCGCCCGCAAACCCGCAGTAATAAGCAGTGATTCGATCGTCAAAATCGCGCAAAGACCTGACTCCGCGCAGGCGCGCAACGTCAAAGCTTGCGGGGAACAGTCGTGCCTTCCGGCGAAAACGGCGGAATAGTTGCAGCAAAAAATAGTATTCGTAAATCCGGTTGGCCGGCTCATGCAGTGCATCGGCTCCAGCGGCGAGATTAATCGCAGGACAAACCGCTGCCACGCCGCGAAACTGCGCCGGCGCGTTGCCGCCCCACTCTCCGGCTAGCTTCAGCACCAGATTTCCGCCCATGGAAAAACCAACCAGCACGAAGCCTGGAATCCCGTTGCTGTCAACGATATTCTTCGCCACCGCCGCCACATCGGCCGAGCGGCTGGAGTTATACAGTGTGGGTGCGCAGTGGTCCATGCCGCCGCAATTGCGCTGATTCATCAGGATGACATTCATGCCGGCGGCCAGTCCGTAGCGCGCAACTCCCACCATGTATTGAGACTCGCTCGATCCCTCAAGCCCGTGCACGACGATCAGAGTCAACGCCTGCCGATTCGGTTGCCAATAACATTGACATAACAACGGCACGCCAGCTTCTACCTCGATCAGCCGCCGCTCGGCCTGCGGTAACGTAATTCTGCGCGGGTGAAAAAAAGCTGCGAGAGTCTGTACATGCCCACCCCGCAGCCGCGGATGCGGTTGAAACGAGCTAGGCCTGAACACCGGGACGTTCGAGCCAGCTATGCAGTCTGAATCTGCCATCTCTCTCTGCTTCGTGATCTTCGCGGTATTTCTTCGCGTACTCTGCGATTTAGGATTTGAAAAAAATCTTAAAACGCAAAGTGGGCCAATAATCGCCAAGGACACAAAGAAACCGCACGATTTGCGAAGTGCCCACGAATCGATTTTAATAGGAGACAAAGCCGGAAGGAGTAGTCACCATGCCGATTTTCGAGTACATCTGTCAGGACTGCAGGTACGAATTCGAAGCTCTGGTCTTTGGCCGCGACAAAGCGAAGTGCCCAAAATGCCAGAGCCAAAAACTGAGTCCACAGCTCAGCGTGTTTGCAGTTTCTGCAAAGAGCGGAACCAAGACTTCCACCGGTGCTTGCGGCTCATGTGGCGATCCTCGCGGTCCCGGTGCCTGCTCTCTCGGCGATATGAATTAGCTATCCCGCTCGTTTTCGGTTGAAATTCACGGACGTAACCAAACTTTCGACATAGTTTGGTCTATGACTGTGGTGACCTTGGTTTACCGGCCAGCACCGCCTACCATCCTCTGACTTCATTCTGAGGGGGTTCGCATGGACCGGCGCCGCCAGTCACGCGTTTTCGTCGACCTTCCCGTTCAAATCTGGGGTATGGATGTCAACTCACGGCCTTTTACTCAGAGCGCCAGTTTGCGCAGCATCAGCGGTCATGGAGCCACGTTGCAAGCGGTCGACGCCCAACTGAAACCGGGCGATATCGTTGACGTTCTCTACAAAGGAAATAAAGCACAGTTTCGCATCGTGTGGTGCGGTAAGCCGGGCACCGAATTCGCGGGTGAAGTCGGACTGGAAAAAGTATCGGCCGACGCGAAGATTTGGGACTTCGACCCCCTCCGGTGCTCAGCTTCAGTGGGTCAGGGATAGAGCGCGTATCCTTAGATTAAGGGAGCAAAGATCCGCTTTCGCAGCGGGTCATTGCTTGGTCTCACTCTCCGCAATGAGCGTTTTCCATTGATTGCCGCCCTCGATGTGGCCAAACCCCATGCCGACCGGGGCCATTGACGTACTCAGGTATGCAGCCTTCTTATGGAAGAACCACAACAAAAAAGCAGGACTGGCGCTCAAACCAGCCTCGATCAGATCGCGGTGGAACAACTGCGCCCAGCTAGGATGGTTCGTTCCAAGCAACCAGGTATTGCCTTCATAAGCAACGCCGAGCTTCAGTCCTTTTTCAGTTTCATTCCGGTCATAGCGAGCTGCCACCATTTCGAAGGTAATCACTCCGGCAAGAACAGAGAGTAGCTTTACATTGCGGTGGGGACACGGCCTTTCGCACGGAGACGGCGACTGTCCAAAAGCGGCCATGGACAACGCAAGAGAGACTGTCAGGACTAGCCTCTCCATCCCTCGTCCTGAAATCACTTTGAGTTCGTCAAGACTTTGAAACATTTTTGTCATTCTTCGCAGTTCCCAGCCGAATCTCCGCAATAGCATTCATCGGCGTGCTCGGGGAACAACTTGAGTGGGCTCTTCTGCCCGCATGTCCCGCCGAAGCGGTAAACTCGCAAACATGCATGTAAGGATTCTTGGTTCCGCAGCCGGGGGCGGATTTCCGCAGT
>JASIEN010000756.1 GCA_030045935.1 Candidatus Sulfotelmatobacter sp. | reverse complement strand
GTGAAAAGCGGCCGCTCTTCCAGGCGTTTGCATTCTCAAAGAGCGGCCGGTTGTGTTTGCTGAAAAATCAGGTCTCAGTCACCCGAAGGAAGCAGCATTTCCTCTGAAGTGGACTCGACTTGAATCTGAACATGCGGACAATCGCCCAGAATCGGCTGGCAGCCCGCATCGGGACCGTGCTGGGGATGAAGCAGCGGCTTCAATCCGCCGAACTGCTCGGCTTCTGTCGAGCCCGCCAGAGCGGTCGTTGAGGCTAGGCCCCCACTGATGACCTGCTGCACCTGATCGAAATATCCTGTGCCGACAAATCGCTGGTGCTTGACAGCTTCATATCCGTACTGGGTCTCGCGGCTGAATTCTTTTTCCTGCAGGCGCGAATAGGCGGTCATGCCGGCGAGCTTGTACCCGCGGGCCAGTTCGAACATGCTCAGGTTTAGAGCGTGGAAACCGGCGAGTGTCACGAACTGGAACTTGTACCCCATGCGGGCAAGTTCCGGTTGGAAGTGCGCGATGGTAGCCTCGTCCAGCTTTTTGCGCCAGTTGAAGCTAGGCGAACAGTTGTAGGCCAACATCTTTTCCGGGAACTTCGCATGAATAGCTTCGGCGAATTGACGCGCCTCTTCGAGGTCGGGATGCGAGGTCTCGCACCAGATCAGATCGGAATACGGTGCATAGGCGAGGCCACGAGCGATGGCCGATTCGATACCGCCGCGGATGCGGAAGAAGCCTTCGCTGGTACGCTCACCAGTGCAGAACCTGCGGTCGCGGGGATCGATGTCGCTGGTAAGCAGCGTCGCACTGTCAGCGTCGGTACGTGCCATCACCAGCGTAGGTACGCCCATTACGTCGGCCGCGAGACGGGCGGCAATCAGTTTCTGGACAGCTTCGGTGGTTGGGACCAAAACTTTACCGCCAAGGTGGCCGCACTTTTTGGCTGACGAAAGTTGATCTTCAAAGTGAACGCAAGCGGCACCCGCTTCGATCATCCCCTTCATCAGCTCGAACGCGTTCAGCGTTCCACCGAAACCGGCTTCCGCGTCGGCGACCAGCGGAGCAAACCACGTATCGCCAGGGGCGACTTTGCCCTCCGCGTGATGAAGCTGATCGGCGCGCTGCAGCGCGCTGTTGATGCGCCGGCAGAGATTCGGTACGCTATCGGCCGGGTACAGACTCTGGTCGGGATACATCTGTCCCGCATTGTTGGCATCAGCCGCAACCTGCCAGCCGCTTACGTAAATGGCCTTCAATCCCGCTTGCACCTGCTGCACCGCCTGGTTGCCGGTGACTGCGCCGAGTGCGTTGACGTACGGCTCGGTTTGCAGCAGTTCCCACAGTCTTTCTGCGCCCATGCGGGCAAGAGTGTGCTCGATCTGAATGGAGCCGCGCAGGCGGATGACATCTTCTGCCGAGTAGGGGCGCTCAATTCCTTTCCATCGCGGGGTGTTGTTCCAGTCATAGTTCAGGCGATCTTGCGCCGAAGGGCGCCGCGACCCTCTTTCTTCCCCACTTGCATGGTGCGAGTGGGTGGGCGGTGCAGGGAATTCAGGCTGCGCTGTTTTGTGGTTTCCGTTTTCGTTGGCAGGCATTACGGGCTTTCTCCTCAAAGTTTTTGTGTGTTCAATATGATGAACAGTAATTCACCATACTGGATATTGGCGCAGCCTATGCCCCGCCCCATTTGCAGTCAATGGCGGTGTTCAGTATTATGAACATACATTCATTTTCTCGTACACTTAAGGTGGTCTGCTCATGAATGAAGCTGCAGCGAAACCCACAAACGACTCCCCCTCAGTAGCGGTGGAACGCGCCTTGGCCATGCTGGAGGCTGTAGCGCACGCCTCGGAGGGGCTGAGTAACGCCGAAATCAGCCGCAAGCTGCAGATTCCAAAAAGCTCGGCCAGCTACATTCTGCGCACCCTGGAAAGCCACGGCTATCTGACCCGGGACACCGAATCGGCCAGGTATCGCGTCGGACTGAAGATTCTTAGCCTGAGCCGGGGGGCATTAGGCGGGCTCGACATTCGCGGCATTGCCTTGCCCGTGATGCGGCGGTTGATGCAGCAAACCAGCCTTACCTGCCATCTGGCAGTTCTGGACGGGGCGGAAGCGGTTTATGTGGAAAAAGTCGAGCCGGAGGGCTTCATCCGCATGGATACTTGGGTGGGGCGGCGCATGCGCGTACACGCTACCAGCGTCGGGAAGGCAATCGCGGCGTACATTCCGCAGGAAGAACTGGAACAAATCGTAAGAAAAGTAGGAATGGAACGCCGTACGCCTAAGACTATTACCAGCCTGCCACGCCTGCTGAAAGAACTGGAGAAAGTACGCGCTCACGGCTACGCTGTAGATGACGAGGAAAATAATCTCGGAGCGCGTTGCGTGGCGGGTCCAATCTTCGACGAGCGCGGCGCGATCGTTGCCAGCCTGGGATTAAGCGGCACTACGCAGCAGGTCAGTCCACAGACCATGCCCCGGATTCTGGAAGCGCTCAAGGATGCAGCGCGGCATATTTCGATGGGGATGGGTTACCGCGTCGCCCACCGCCGCGCGGGCGCTTAGAAATTGTCAACAACTTGAGCGGCTAGTCAGGTGCCAAAGGCAGATCGCAAGCCGGCCTATCCGCGTCAATCCTCTATATCATGGCGATCTCGAAAAACTGACCGCGCCAACTGCGACATTCAGCCAGTTTCCTTTGTGACTTTCGAAGCGCCTGTGGCGTACGTGAGTCCGGACGGCAAGGGCACCAAAATGATGCCTTTCTCGCGGTCGTAAATTAGCGTAGAAACTTCGGCGCACTGATCGCATAGCCAGTACCGTTCCACGCGACGCGGGGGATGGCGGGTGTATGGAGATTGAGAACCGGCCATCTCCAGCCGGGGCGTTGCTTCCACCAGAAAAAGTCGCCCCTGACCCAGCCGGAGGAACGGTTTTAGACATTGCGAATTGGCACAGTGGCTGAGCAATTCGGAAATTCCCGGAAATACAAGTGCGGTGAAGCGCAGATCATTAAAGGC
>JASIEN010000755.1 GCA_030045935.1 Candidatus Sulfotelmatobacter sp. | reverse complement strand
GCGCGCCGATCCCGTCTGTTATCGCGAAGCTTCCATCAACTCGCGCGGTCGCGTCGCCGTCGACAAACAGCTTGCAACCTGGTTCACTTCATTCCCGCCATCTTCCACGTTTCTGATGTATCTGGGTGAGCACTCAGGCGCATTCGAGCGGGCCGGCATCCCTCTGCAGCGCGTCATCAATGAAGGTAATCATCGCGTCTGGAAGCAACCAAGCGATCCCGAGGGGCTATGGGAGCGCGCCCTCGCCGACCCAGCCGCCTATGCAGACTATGCCATCGGGTTCCAGGGCGACCCCGTCTGGAAAGCCGCAACCGAAAAACATCTGACAGCCCTCGTCGAAATCCATTCCACCGGCCAACCCGCCGCCGCAACTTTTCAAACTCACGCCCCCACCCGCACAGCCCGTCCGTAGTGCCCCCGTCGGCGCCGCGGCGGAAGAGCGGCCCTTCAAGGGCCGACTCAAGCGTACCGGCACCGATGCCCTTTAGGGCGGGTGGTCGCTTTCCGTGCGACCTCCGCAAACCCGTGCCGGACGACTTTCTCCGCACCCCTGCGGCTTTCCTTAGCGATCTCTGCGGTTTGAGACTTTTGCCTCTCCTGTTATGCGGCACATCTTTCGGAAAACGTCCCTAAGGCCCAAAACCGCCAATGATAAAATCCACATTCACCCTGTGCCGCCGCTGACCATCCCGTTCGTGAAAGCCGTCGCCTGTGGAAACGATTTTCTGCTAATTGACTCGCAAATCTTCGGCTCGCAAACTCCCGCTAAGCCGCCCTCCCAGAATGAACTGGCCTCCGTCACCCGCCATATCTGCGACCGCCACCAGGGAGTCGGCGCCGACGGTGTCGAATGGCTCTATCCGCACCCCTCAGCTGACTCTGAAATTCGCCTGATCAATTCCGATGGCTCTGGAGCAGAAATCTCCGGCAATGGTACGCGCTGCGTCGCGGCATATATTTGCGCAGAACAAGGAAAAGAAAAGATCACCCTTCAAACCGGAGCGGGCCTGAAAACCTGCGTCCTTACCGCACGCACGGACTCAGGCTACGAATTTGAAGTCGCTATGGGCGAGGCCCTAGTTCACAGAGAACTTGCGCTCAAACTGAAAAGGCGCGGTGTAAAAGGCATCCCGGTCTCAATGGGCAACCCGCATTATGTAATCCTAATGAACGAATTCCCCAAAAACTGGCAGACTAACGCTGCAGAAATTCAGCACAGCTCGCACTTCAAGCAAGGTGTAAACGTGGAATTCGTAATCATTGATGGCAAGCATGATGTGCTCGCCCGGTTTTTCGAACGTGGCGCGGCGGAAACCCAATCGTCCGGCACAGGCTCGTGCGCGGTTGCCGTCGCAGCAATTGCCAAAGGCAAAGCCGAATCCCCGGTGCGCGTGCATACTCCAGGTGGAATTCAAACCGTGCGTGTTGAAGGCAAACAAGTGTTTCTGCGCGGCACCGCGTGGCTGATCTGCCGTGGTGAATTCTATTTACCTTGAGCTGTGTCCACTAGTGCCTGCGCCCGAAACAATCGGGAAGGGCACGAGTTCCACGCGTGGCAATGAAAACCGGGCGGCTTTAAGCCGCTGAGGTTTAGCCTTTTTGTTCCGGCAACAAAAAACTTACGCAAAGCTCCTTTACCATAATTAACTGATGCCCCCCACACCCCTCATACCTCCCGCCCTCCACACCGGCGATACCATTGCCGTCGTTGCTCCCGCCAGCAACATCAAGCGCGAAAATCTCGAAGCGGGCTGCGCGGCCCTCCGCCGTGCGGGGTACAACCCGATCTATCTCGACTCCATTCTCGATCAGGATCTGTACTTCGCTGGATCAGCCAACCGCCGACTTCGCGAACTCGAAGAAATGTTCACCCGCGACGACGTCCGTGCCATCATTTGCGCCCGCGGCGGATATGGCGTTAACTATCTTCTCGACAAAATCGATCTCGATAAGATCAAAGCCAATCCCAAAGTTTTCGTGGGCTGCAGCGATATCACCGCGCTGCTTACATATTTCAACAATGCCCTCGGTCTGGTCACCTTCCACGGTCCCATGGCCGCCCGAGACTGGGCGCGCGCCGACGGAGTCGATCTCTTCTCCTGGCAATCCGCACTTACCCGAGCTGCACCATGGGAGCTCAATTTCAATGCGACTTCGAGCGTGCGCGCCCTGGTGGCGGGAAGCGCCGAAGGCATCCTTTATGGGGGCTGTCTCTCGATCCTGGCTGCCTCGCTCGGCACCCCCTACGCGATCCAAACGGATGGAAAAATTCTTTTTGTCGAGGATGTCGCCGAAAAGCCCTTCAGAATCGATCGCATGCTGATGCAGCTAAAATTAGCAGGGAAGCTGAATGCTGTGCGCGGCCTCATCTTCGGCGAAATGCTGGACTGCGTGCAGAACGCGAACCAGGGATACACGCTCGAAGAAGTAATCACGCGTATCGTCGGCGACCTCGGAATTCCGGTCGCCTACGGAATCCGCTCTGGACACGTGACAAACGGCAACATCACGCTCCCGATCGGAATCCGCGCGAGGCTGACTGTGGAGGAAGAAAACGTAAACTTGAAGATTCTTGATCCAACAGTATCGGGTTGAGAAGGCATGGGCAAGACCGCGCCCCCCAGTGATACCGGGCAATACCATGATGGGGGATGATGTGATTGGGCAATACCGTGATTGGGCAATGCCGTGATTGGGCGATACCGTGGAAGAGCGGCGCTTCAGCGCCGCGAAAAACGCATTTCATTCTCGGGGGCTTCAGCCCCTGAGGTGCGGATCTCATATTCATGATTACAAACAAACACATCCACCTGATTGGCATCTGCGGCACGGCTATGGCCTCACTCGCCGGAATGCTGAAGCAGCGCGGATTCCGCGTCACCGGCTCAGACGCTGCCGCCTACCCGCCTATGTCGGACTTTCTCGCACAACTCAAAATCCCAGTCGCTCAACCATTCGACCCCCGCAATCTGGAGCCGATGCCCGATGTGGTAGTTATTGGCAATGCCATCTCCCGCGGCAATCCCGAACTCGAACACGTCCTCGACCATCGCATTCCATTCTGTTCGCTGCCGCATTTGCTGCACGATGAATTTCTCCGCGGCAGGGAAGTGCTGGTTGTCGCGGGCACTCATGGAAAAACCACCACAACCTCGATGCTCGCCTGGATTTTCCACTCCGCAGGTCTGCAACCGTCATTTCTAATTGGCGGAATCGCCGAAAATTTCGGCTCCAGCTTTCATCTCGGCGAAGGCAAGCACTTCATCATCGAAGGCGACGAATACGATACCGCGTTCTTCGATAAAGGCCCAAAATTCCTGCATTACTTTCCCGACGCCGCCATTCTCACCTCCGTCGAATTCGACCACGCCGATATCTACAAAGACCTCGACGCGGTCGAAACCGCATTTAAGCGCCTGGTCAATCTCATTCCCCGCCGCGGACGCATCATCGCCTTCGACGGCACCACCGCCGATGATCGCGAAAGCGCCAGCCTCAACCGCGTTCTCGCCAAATCCTTCTGCCCGGTCGAACGTTACGGTGCGAGCGATCGCTCGGCCTGGCGGATCACGAATATGAAATTCGAGTCTGAGCACACCTCCTGGACGGTCCTGCGCAACGGCAGCGCGTGGACGAATTTCGAATTCTCTCTCGCTGGCGAATACAACGTTTGGAATGCCACAGCCGCCGCTGCCCTGGCTGCCGACTACGGCGTCTCCAAAGAACAGATCGCCGGCGCCCTAAAGACCTTCAAAAGCGTGAAGCGCCGCCTCGAGGTCAAAGCCCAGGTCAATGGCATCACCATCATCGATGACTTCGCCCATCACCCCACGGCAATCGCAGAAACTTTGAAAGCCCTGCGCACCCGCTATCCCGGCTCACGCCTCTGGGCGATCCTAGAACCACGCTCGAATACCCTCCGTCGCCGCGTTCTGCAAAGCGATCTCGCTTGCAGTCTTGCCTTGGCCGACGA
>JASIEN010000754.1 GCA_030045935.1 Candidatus Sulfotelmatobacter sp. | reverse complement strand
CAGGTCATTGTTGAGACGCCATTTTCTGTGGGTCCGCATACCCTCCAGCAGTTCAAGGTTGCTTTGCCTGAAGGATCGGTGAATGTTTCCATCGTCGGTGAATTTGCCTCCGCCATCGACGGCAAGGTCGTCAAGCCGGGCAAAATGAAAGATAAAAGTCCGGCTAAAAGCGCGGCTGCTGGGGACAACATAGAGGTTTTCGTTCTCACCGAATCGGCCTTCACCGTTTGGCAGAACGGCTATTCGACCGGATCGCTCTATGAAAGTGGCCGCAGTCTCCGGGGCAACATTCAGGCCGATCTTCCCCCAGGTGCAGGCATTTACTACCTGGTTTTCAGCAATAAGTTCGAACCCACGGCCGCCAAGCGGGTTGAAGCTACAGTCTTCCTGCGTTATAGAAACTGGCTGCCAGAATCAATCCGCAGCCTCAAAGCGCAGATACGGAATTGGTTCGATTTTTTGTGAGATAGCGAGCTTTAAGATGGCGAACGACTTGGATCGCTAATGCCACCCAAGGCGGGCCGCACCTTAGGATACCGGAGGCGCTGCAACCCGCGAAGTCAATCCCGCCACCCCGGTGAAGTTCCGCGGAGATGTCTGATTGGCGCTATACTCACGAGTGAGGAATTTGCCGGTTACTGTCGTACCGTTGTAACGCCGTTACTAAGCGGCGAGACTTCACATGGCAATCCCCACAAGCCACTTCGAATCTGGAATCGCGCTCGGAACTGTAATCCAAACGTCTCCGATAGCCGATCTGGAAGACGATCGAATTCTTATCGATATTCGGACGGAAATGGCTCTTCAGCAAATGCGCATGCAATCTGAATCAAAAACCCACGGGGCGCAGATTCCACAGTTCCTGCGGGACGGCCGCACCTTAGGCCCAATTTCTCTGCTGATCGCACTCGTAATCTATTATGTATGGCTGAGTCCTCTGCTATCGCCCTCAGTGCACGAATATATCAGCCACATTCTGCGTTAGATTGTCTACAATGAATAAGAAAGCAAAAGAGCTTTTGATAAAGTTCTTTAGCGGGTCGTTTGGCTCCTTTGTATTGCTCTTCCTCCGTGGACTCCCTGTCCTCCCAGGAATTGGCCCCGTTATCCCACACTACTGGGTTGGAGCCGGATTCGTCATAAGCGGCGGAATCGCTACATTGATATGGCAAGCGGGCGATGACGCACCATTTCGCTCTTTTATCTTCGGTTTGACTTGGCCTGCGCTCATTGCAGCCCTAACGAGATAGGACGTCAACGAGCTATGTATTAAAGAGCTGAGAGCCCCATCTTTCCACTTTTGCCGGGTGCCCCATCCTTATCCTGATTTCCCAAAATAGGGTTGCCCACCCTTGTTGCGTTTTTTGCGACGGGGTGGGAAGTTCGCCGGGTGCCCCATCCGTTCGCGCTTTTTGCGAAAGAGCCTGCCCTGAGCGAAGTCGAAGGGGTGGGCGTCGCGGATTCGTATCAGGGCACGCATTCATGCGTGCCGCCCCGATCCCTAAAACACCCCAGCCGCCGAGCGTCCACCACGAACAAATCGCGTCCCGGAGTCGGGCGTCCAGAGGACGCCTGAAGATAGCCCGGCGTTTCCAACGCCGGGTTTGTTTGAACCATTGAGAATCGGAAGGCGTCCCGGAGGGACGCCTGAGTTGCTAACCTATTGATTCCGGCTATTTTTTCCGCAAATTCCTGAAAACACCTTTTTTGCAGGCGCACAACGCACGTCACGCTAACTTGCTGATTCTGGGAATTCCAGTGAGGGGGGATAAAAACAAACAAGCAGACGATCCAGCAATCCAGCCAACCGTTCCTAACGCATCGACTCTTCGATCTCCGAAATCCAGTCCGGCCGCTTCAGCACTTCGCGCGGCTTCGGCCCATCGGCAGCGCCGACGATGCCGTCCTGCTCCATCAAGTCGATCAAGTGCGCGGCGCGGCCGTAGCCGATCCGCAAACGGCGTTGCAGCAGGGAAGTCGACGCTTTGCCGAATTCCACGACCAGCTTGACGGCGTCCTGATAGAGAGGATCGTCTTCGCTGCTATCTCCTGATCCCTCACTCGCACCGGCTTCGCCCCCGCTGCGCGCACCTTCCTCACGTTCGTCGGCAGGAGCTTCCAGGAATTGCTGCTGATATTCGGCCGCGCCCTGCGCCTTCCAGAATTCAACGACGGCGGCGATCTCTTTCTCCGTAACCAGCGGCGCGTGCAGGCGATGCACGCGCGCCGATCCCGAAGGCAGATAGAGCATGTCGCCCTTGCCGAGCAGGGCTTCGGCTCCGTTAGCGTCAAGAATGGTGCGGGAATCGACTTTGGTTGCCACGCGGAACGAGATGCGCGCCGGGAAGTTGGCTTTGATCAGTCCGGTAATCACATCAACCGAAGGCCTCTGCGTAGCGAGCACGAGGTGAATGCCGACCGCGCGCGCCATTTGCGCCAGGCGCGTAATGGATTCTTCGACGTTCGACGAATCGAGCATCATCAGGTCGGCGAGTTCGTCGATGATGATGACAATGTACGGAATCGGGTTGTCGTCGGAGTCTTCCTCGAACAGGCTGGGCGTGCCGCCGTTGTCGAAGAGGCGGTTGTATTGGTCAATGTTGCGCACGCCCCTCGAAGCGAGCAGTTTGAGGCGGCGCTCCATTTCGCGTACGGCATTGCGCAACGCATTCGCGGCCAGCTTGGGCTCGGTGATGATGGGTGTGTAAAGATGCGGGATGCCTTCATAGTTGCCGAGTTCAAGGCGCTTGGGATCGACCAGAATCAGGCGTACCTGATCGGGCGTGGCCTTGTACAGAATCGACATGATGAACGCATTGATGGCCACGGATTTGCCCGTGCCGGTTGAGCCGGCGATGAGCAGGTGCGGCATGCCGGTGAGCTCGGCGACCTGGAGGCGCCCGTTGATGTCTTTGCCCATGGCCATGGTGAGCTTCGACTTCGAGGCCATGAACTCCTGCGACTCGATATTCTCGCGCAGCCAGATGATTTCGCGATCGCGGTTCGGCACCTGAATGCCCACGGTCGATTTGCCCGGCATGCGCTCGATGAGAATGCTTTCGGCCTTGAGCGCGAGGCAGAGATCGTCGGTGAGATTCGTGATGCGGCTGTATTTAATGCCGGCGTCCGGTTTGAACTCAAAGGTGGTGACGACAGGACCGGGGTTGATTTGCGTGACCTGGCCGTGCACGTCGAACTCGGCGTACTTTTCTGTGAGCACCTGCGCCAGCAGCTTGAGTTCGCCGGTGTCGACCGCTTGCTGCTCGTCGGAACGGTGGAGCAGGGAACTGGAAGGAAGTTTGTAACCTCCCGCGATCTTCGGCATGGTGGTGCGTGGCTTGTGGTCGGAGTCGCCGCGGGCGGTGAGGACGGGGTCAGGTGTAGCTTCTTCTTCAACGCTGGACCCTGGAGCTGATTCGTGCAGAATTCCGCCGGTTGACGATGGTTCCCGGGGCACCTCATCTTCCATCATTTTCTCGATGCCGGTGCGTCGAGGCTCCGGTATACGAGACTGTTCTGTCTGCCGCGACGGAATCAGCTGTGTCTTCACCACTGGCTTCGAGATGCGACGTTTCTCCAGTTCTTTCTGCTGGTGAATTCGGATGCGCTCCTGCCGCCAATCCTCGTAGCGGTTGTAAAGCGCGGTCACCCACGCAAAGCGCGTTGGCGCCCACAATTGAATGGACGAGAACGAAAAGGCCGTGGAGAGATAAAGTGCGGTCGCTAGAATAGCCGCGCAGACGATATAGGCGCCGGCCAGGTTCAAATAATGGATGAGGAAGTCGCCGACGATGCGTCCCAGCAGACCTTCGATGGGGATGACGTTCATCCAGCGAATGTGCCCGGGGAGCAGCGCGAGCATCGCAGGGACAAACATGACCAGCCAGACCCCACCGAGGGTTTTGGCCACTGGCGATTGAATCTTGCGCGAGGCGAACCAGCGCACGCCGAGCATTGCGGGAAAAATGGGCAGCAGAAACGCGCCGATGCCGAAGAATTGCAGGACAAGGTCAGAAACGAAAGCCCCGACCACACCGATCCAATTGCGGGCAATGTGCGTGCCGGTAAGCGTGGAAGCACTGTTCAGCGATGGATCGAGCGATGAGTAGGAAGCCAGCGCCAGGAAGAGGAGGAGCGCGGAGACGCACAACAGGAACCCGACCAGCTCATTGAGCCGCCGGTTGGCCGTTGGGACAAATATCTTTCCGAGGAAACTCATGGGGGCCTTTCACGGCACGGCGAGTTGTCCGTGGCGCAAATCGGCCAGAGCACAAACATTATGGCAGGAATGGCAGAGTGCGGCAATGGGAGGGGGTGGTCACTCGGGTGCGGGCGAGCGGACCGAGTTTCCTTCCCGCAAAATCCACCATCTGCGCACGTCGGGTTACTACAATTCTCCTCTTCGCTCAAGTTGTTTGTACACAACCAGCGAATACACCGCCGGAAGCAACGGCCCGGTCAGAATAGCGGTCAATGCCAGCCAGAAGGGCGTGCCGAGGATCGCGCATGCCAAGCCGGCCAGACCTCCGACAAAAAAGGTTTTAGCTGCAAAACGGTGCGTGGCGTTCCAGACGTGTTCGCTGGCAATCGTCCACGGCGTGCGGACGCCGATATAAAAGTTGCGCCGTACTTTTCCAAGAACGTTTCCTAGTAAAGCAAGCAGCAGGCTGATTCCCCCGATGACTGTGCGGCTGATGTCGATCATGATGCCCATACCCGCCGCCAATACCATCAAGTCGATATATCCGAGCATAGCCACGACCACTACCATGATGTAAAGATACGTCGTACGGAAGGAATCTACTTCGAACTGCCGGGGCGATAACCAAGGCAGCGCCCAGAACAGCAACACCATGAGCGTCATGATCCCGGGACCCCATAGAAACAGCGACCATTTCGGCCCCCAGCCATTCACTCGCCCATGGGCATCCCAATGCAGCGGGACGGTTGCCGAGAGATGAGCATAAGCAACGGCAATTCCCGCAGTCACGGCCAGAATCACGGCCACTGCTCCCACGTAATATCTTTGATCAGTTGTCATTTCGTTCCTCCCTTCGGCGATGCGGGCCTTTCCTTTTTTTCCTCGCCTCGGACTAGATCCATCACCCACGCCATGATGTCCTGCACAACGGTCGTGTTCAGGCCATACCAGATCGTCTGGCCTTCGCGACGGCTGGTAATGAGGTCGGCATCTTTTAACACGGAAAAGTGGTGCGACATCGAGGGCTTCGTCATGTCGAAGCGCTCCGCCAAGTCACCGGCTGTGCGTTCGCCTTTCCGTAGCAGGCCCAGAATTTCCCGGCGCGTGGGATCACTCAGGGCCTTGAAAGCTTTGTTTTCGCTGGTCACGAGAATTAGGCATCCGTATAATTAGATAATAATCTAAATACGATGACGATCCAACTCGAGGACAGCAGTTTCTTCCGCGCTCTTCGGAAACTCGCGGTTGCTCCTGTAAAATTAGAGTTTTCGACTTTGCTCCTTGCTAACTTCTGCTTCCATCCCGTCCCTGCTGCTGGCAAGCTACGCTGCCCCCAAAGGCATCGGCCATTATCTGCGCCAACATCTATTGGATAAGACTTTTCAAGGCCTGTACCATACCGACGCTTTTGACCGCGCTCTGCTCATCCCCTATTTCGTGGTATTGATCCTGCTCGCCGGATACGGCATTCATCGCTACATACTGGTCTATCTTTATTACAAGCACAAAAAGAACCGCACCACCGAGCCGCCAGCGCACTTCGACAACCTGCCGCGGATTACCGTACAGCTCCCCATATTCAATGAGCGGTATGTTGTTGAGCGCCTGCTGGACGCGGTTTGCAAGCTGAAATACCCGCGCGAAAAGCTCGATATTCAGGTGCTCGACGACTCCACCGATGAAACCATCGAAGTCGCCAGGAACCTGGTCGAACGCTATGCTGCGTTGGGAAATCCCGTAACTTA
>JASIEN010000753.1 GCA_030045935.1 Candidatus Sulfotelmatobacter sp. | reverse complement strand
GATGGCTCCTTACTCCGACGACATCCAGTCGCCGGACTGGATCCGCGATTATCCTTCCAACGGCGGCGAGGCGCTGGCCTACCAGAAGGCCGGCCACCTGTGGGACGCGGCTGCAAAGGCGCACGTCTCGTTTGAGAACTTCGGTGAGTACATCGAATACGACACGTTCAATAATCCGAACGGCTGCACCCCGCCTGCCGGAGCTGCCTCGAACTACTGCGAGCCGCTGTGGATCGACTTCTACAACGACATCACGTGTTACGAGGCTGGCCTGGAGCCCACGCTCTATAACCAGAACACCGTCGGCTCGGTTTCTCCTCTACCGAACCTGATTAACAACACGTATCAGACCTACCCGCAATTCGACTTGGGCATCCCGGACCAGTTCCGCTTCGATATCTGGAATCAGCAGTTCCAAGCGCAAGTAGCGGCAGGTACGGTGCCCCAGTTGGAGTTCATGTGGATCAGTTCCGACCACACCGGCGGCCCGCCGGCGGCGATCGCCATGCAGGCCGACAACGACCTGGCTCTTGGCCGCTTCGTTCAAGCCATCAGTAACAGCTCGATTTGGTCCTCTTCGGCGATCTTCGTCACGGAAGACGACGCGCAGACCGGCGTCGACCACGTCGATGGTCACCGCAGCCCGGGCTATGTCATCAGTCCCTATGTCATCCAGAGCACCGGAGGTACGACCTACGTTGACAGCACCTTCTACACGCAGGTCAACCTGACCCGTACGATCGAACAGATTCTCGGCATCAAGCCGATGAACCAGAACGATCTTGTGGCTTCGCCGATGGCGACGCTCTTCATCGATAACCCCCCGGCGGATAACTTCCTGCCGTGGAACAGCGTGGCGGAGCAAGTCCCGCTGAACTACGAAGTTAATCAGACTCCAACTCAAACCCTGCCTGCCTCGTGTTCTGGCGCGGTACCGCGTCAGCCTAACAAGGCGGCCCAGCTCATCAGGAAAGAGAGTCCCGCGGTTAAGGCTCTGCGGGCTGGGTGGATGGCAAAGAAAGCGGAGATTTTCGCTGGCAATTATCAGAGGCCGGACGTCGAAGACTCCGACACCGTCAACCACCTGAACTGGTACGAATCCACCGGCTTTGTGCGCCCGTACCCTGGGGAGAGCAAGGTTCGCCCGGCGAGCGATTTCAACAACCGCCCGGCACCGGCCGGCGACGGGGACGACGACTAAAACAAGTTACGATCGCAAAAGCCCTCTTCCAAAGGGAGAGGGCTCTTTTTTTTCGCACTCTTGATATTGCTCAGGCGTGACCGCAAGAAATCAGACTTTAAAACTGACAGACCAATGCTCTGCGCCTGGAGTCTCGAACTAGTCGAGAAGCGACGCTTCCGTAAGGAGTGATCTTTCCTTAGTATGCCTTGCGAGTGGCTGATCGACAGAATCAATGCTATGGCCCGAAAGTAACGTTACTTTCGGTTACCTGAGTACATTGAACACTTGGAATAGAAAGTTTAAGTTCTTCTTACCAGCTATCAGTGTCGCCAGAGAGTCCGGCGGTAGAAAGCATGGAGATCGCAGTCCCCTAAGCATGGGTGAGAAAACTAAACTCGTTTATTACGCCTTGTGGTTTGCTCATCCCGTTCTGCAAACGATCATCGCCGTTTGCATGTTCCGGCGGGGACAGCATCGCGCCTTCAAGTACTTCTTTGCCTACCTCGTGACAGAGATCCTCACCTTTTGCGTCGTGTACCCAACGTACCAATATCACCGTCACGCTGTGTTCTATGTTTCGTGGATCGGCACCGCCATTGGCGTCGTTCTCGGTTTCAAAGTCATCCACGAAGCCTTTCTCGATGTCTTCCGCCCATTCCACACATTGCGTGATCTGGGCACCGTGCTGTTCAAGTGGGCCGGCCTGGTGATGCTGTTGGTTGCGGGCGTGGTGTCCATCTCTTCGAACTCTTCCGAGACTCAACCTTGGGTGCAGGCCATCCTGACCGCCCAGCGCTGCGTTCGCGTCATCCAGGTCGGAATGGTTCTGTTCCTCCTCGCCTTCGCCCATTATCTTGGAGTCAGACGCCGCCAGCATAGCTTTGGCATCGCGCTTGGCTTCGGAGTCTTTGCCCTGGTCGAGCTCGCTCTGATCGCTTCCTGGGCAGGTGACCACCTCGGCAGCCTGACCATGAATTTCATCAACATGGGCGCTTACAACACGGCGCTCTTCATCTGGCTGGGATACACGCTGGCGAAGAGTCCGGTTCGCGAAGCGTCGGCAATACTGCTGCACCCGCAGCGGTGGGAGCAAAGCCTCTCCGACATCCAGCACCCTCTGCCGGCAGATTCCTTAATTCCCATGTTCGAGGGTATGGTTGACCGAGCTTTATCTAAGCAGCCAGCGCTCGCTGCCCAGGGTGCGCCGACTGCCTCGGGTCCTGCCTCGGTGATTCGTATGAACGACATGGGAAATAGCGATCTGGTCGAGCGACTCACGTCAAAGCGCTAGTACCTTCCAAGCCGGCTCCCATTTTTCCGGATTTTGTAAATTCTCACCTCAGATGCGGGTCAGGAAATGTCCGCGCGCTTCCATCAACGTAATACCTTCGTAATGTTACTTAAGTCATTGAGATGGCAGGATTATGGCGCAATGGCTTGGCTTTGCTGAATGGCCAGCGTGGGTGTTTTACGTAACCTTGTGGAGCCTGGTCGAAAGCCGTCTTGACAAATGCCGTATAATTCGCACCCGCGCTAAATAGCACATTTTCCAGTGCACTACGGCGCGGCAGGAGAAAACCCATGAAGCAGATAGTCAGGATTTCGGTCCTGGTATTTGGCCTTCTGGGCACGTACCTATCAGTCGCCATTCCGCAGGTTCCCGCCCCGGATGGTGGCCCGATAATCACGTGCCCGAGTGGCGCATGCTTACCGCCAGCGCCAATGTGAGCATGAGTAGACCTTGCCTAGGCGCGGATCGCAAGGTAACCAAAGTAACCGTAGTAACCTGGGCCGAACCTTGGGGGCTCGCAATCTTCGGGCTGACGGACTTCATATATAAAACCGTCAGCCCTGTTTTTTTGTCTGCATAGTGTCGGCGCTTTTAAAACCGATGTCATCCCGACGAAAGCGACAGCTCTCGGAGGGACCTTACGATGCGCATCAACCGTTGGCGGTGCGGAGAAATGAAGATCTCGGTCGCATAT
>JASIEN010000752.1 GCA_030045935.1 Candidatus Sulfotelmatobacter sp. | reverse complement strand
ACGAGCCGGTGTGGCTTTTTCGCAAGAAATTTTCGCGATGCAGATCCAGCACTTTGTACCCTGAACCTAACGTCGTACATAGAGTTCGTAAGCGCAGGTTGGTCGTGTACGTCAACTGATCCAGAAGAGCCGGGCTTCGACCACGAATCCGCAGATATACGCGGCCGAAAAACTTAGGCAGCAACGGCAACCAGAAGATTTTGTAATGCGGTTCGTAGAATCGCAGATAGTTTGGGCATGCAATGTAAACGACTCCGCCGGGTCGCACGACCCGGCCCGCTTCACGAATCACCGCGGCCTGATCGCGCACATGTTCGATCACCTGATTTAGAATGACCGCATCGAAACAGGCATCGGCAAAAGGCAAAACTTCGCCCATTCCATTCGCAAATACCCCCTCCGCGATTCTGCGACGCGCAATTTGGATCGAGGTCAGTTCCGAACCCTGGCCGATTCTGTCAGGTTCGATTCCTACCGCTCTGAGCCCGTGGTTTCTGCACGCGATGACAAACCCGCCTACACCCGATCCAATGTCGAGAATGCGCGACGAAGGGGTGAGTTCAACATAAGAGGCCATTCGATCAAGAAGTTGCCGGCCATCGTCGCGAATCAGATCTTCGACAATTTTTTCCTGAGTATCGGGCGTCTGAATCCCACACCAGTTTGTGCGCCGGTACTCGAGCAAAAGATCGCGCAATGTCGCTTCTGAGATTACAGAGCTTGTGGCCGATAAGCTCATTTTTGCGCCCACGCGCTGAAATTGGCCGAAAAAGTATCGTTAAATGCCGGAAACAATAACTCGAGACCAGCAGCCGCCAGGTTGAGCACAGGCACCACAGTAAAACGTAGAAACGTGCCAAGCATCTCCGGACGCGCAAACAAAACCAGACAAGCGTTTATGGAACGGAATAATCCAGAAATGCTACTCCCCTCCGCAAGAATCTCTGCTTCCCCGAATCGTTCAAGCAGAAGCCGCAAACCGAAAGGCATGAACCGCCAGGCGTCAGATTCTGAGTCGCGTGGGCTGACGCTCGGCACACTCAAGAACAGGCAACCTCCCGGCTTGAGCACGCGATGAATTTCCGCGATAACTTGCATTGGCTCGGTCGCGTACTCCAGCATTTGCGTGCACATCACAAAGTCGAATATGCCGGTTGCAAACGGGATTTGTTCGCCCCGGCCCACAACGTTCACCAGCGGCGTATAGCGCAGATCCAGGGCTATGTACCGCTTTGCCCTATCCTGCAACAACTGCCGGTACGGTTGCAGCCGTCCGCCAACGTCCAAAACACAAATATTTTCGCGTGGCAGCCGCGAGACCCAGCCCCGCAGAATTTCTCTTCTTTTCCTCAGCACCACCCAGTTCGGATTGGAGAGAGAGGGATTCAGTCTTTCCCTAGCTTCCCGTTCGACCTGTTCCAGCGTTTCCTCACTCTCCATTTATCGTTTGCAAATTCAGTGCGTCAAAGGCGGTTAGATATAGCCCAGGTCTCGCAGTCTTTGTTCGAGAACGAGCTTTTCCGCCGCGTTCAGCGCCGACGAATCTTCATTTAGCAATTCCCGAAGTGCAAATATCAGCAACTCCTCGACAGTTTTGAACCTGTTGGTAAACTTCTTTTCTGCTGCCGCGCAGAGCTCCTCAGGAAGATGAACTTCACGCGTCGCATTCATTGGTTACCCCGGAGCGCAAGCGGAAGAGCTGCCTGAAAGCGTGTCCAAATCGCGCCCACAACCAGACGGTCGTCGGCATCAAGGCCAAAACCTATGGCCACGCAGCCAAAAACTGCATAAGCAAGAATCGCAGCTATGCCAATAGCAAGCCAGTCATGTCGCAACAGGGGAATGTTCACCCTAACGGTCACAGCGATCGTTGCAGCGGCCAGCGTAGGAACAATGAGATGAGCGTAACTGCGGTTGTACGGAGAAATATTCAGAACTCTCCTCACCTGCCAGAGGTTGAGCACATTCATGCCAACGTTCGTGCTGGCGGCTGCGATGACAGCGCCATAGATGCCCCAAATAGGAATCAGTAGCACACTCAGCGCAACCATCAGCACGGTCATTGCCACCTGCACTCGAATCACGCGGTTTTCGTGGCCCGACATGAGCAACAGCCAGCCCACCGAACCGACCCCGCAGTTTACCAGTTGTCCCACCGTGCCAATTACAAGGATGGGCCATCCCACGGCGAACTCATGTCCAAAAAGTCGCATCAACGGCTGGGCAAAAATAATGATGACCGCAGCCAACGGCAGGGTCATGCCCAGAACCCATTTCGTGAGGGACTGAAACAGGCGCGCCAGCAAATTATGTTCCCCGCGCGTATGCAGGTCGGCAATGATCGGCGAAAAAATCTGGTTGACGGAACTCAAGATCAGAGGAACATACGCCACAACGGCTGCCGCGATTGAGTAAATTCCTACGTCCCTTGCGGAACGAAAGTAACCAAGAGAAACCTTATCGGCTTGAGAGATGAAAAATTCCATTGTGCTGATGCCAAGCATCGCGGCCGAAAATGACCAAACTTCCCTCGGCATGCGTGACCACCGTTGAGCCGAAAATCTCGCCGGTTCGGGCGTGAGGACGCGGACCGTCACCACAAGCAGCACCAGAACAACGAATGAACTGAGAATTTGTCCGGCAAGATAGCCTTTGAGCCCACCGCCAGCGGCAATCAGAGCAATCGAAAGCACCATTGTCAGCGGAACGCCAATAAAATTCACAATGATCGTTCTTAGCTTAAGGTCCTTGTATCCCGCGAGCACCTTCCCATAAAAAGCGCTGGGCACGCCGAAAATCATTATCAGCCCGAACATGGGAATCAAGCGCACCAGTGCGGGCGAATGATAAAAACGGCTGCCGACTTGCGGGCCAATTACCACGAGGATGGCGGCAAAGCCCAAGCTAGACAGCAACAACACACCCCCGCCCACCCACACCAGTGCATGAAGACGATCGAACTTTTGTGTCGCCCGGTAAACGGCTGCATATCTCATCGCGGAGTGCGCCAGGCCAAGCGTATTAAAAATGCCGATGAAGCCGATCAGCGTCATCCCGAGCGCGTACACGCCAAGGGCTTCTGCTCCCAGAACCCGCGCCAGGTAAACCTTGAACAGATAGCCCAGGGTCGCACTGAAAACCGTTCCCAAGAAAAATACACCCGAGTGCCGGGAGATGTGCCCCACGTGCGAACGAAAATGTTGATTCTCGCTCGCTTCAGTCCGCCCACTTAAAACGGAAGGCAGGAAACCGCTCTGTCGTGAACTCGCCTCTCTCCCCGGAGTTTTGATCGCCCCCTGCGTCGCCATCAGGCTGGCCTCGCTACCTCCTGCGGCGCTTCGACTCCCAGCCATTTCGCCAGCATCTGCGGCTCGATCACTTTCCCCAAGAAACTCCGCTCTTCGGGAATGCCTTTGCCCATTCTTGATTCACGCTCTGCGATTCTTTCCGGAATTTCCGCAATTTCCTCCGCACGATCTAAAAGCTGCCCAGCTCCAAACCTGGCATATTGCCGCAAGTAACCAAATGGAGAGGCCGTCAGCCAGCCACAAAGAAAGCACGGAATAGCGTTCTGGGCACAGTCCAACACCGTCGTAGATTCGACCGTGACGCCGGCCCACGTTTCTGAAAGTAAGACATCGGATAACGGCGCAGTCACAATCCTGGTCCGTTCGAAATCGTCTTGGGGAACCACAGTCCGCAGAATCTCCGCGCGCCGGTTGGCGCTTTCAAACGGATGCAGCTTGAGCACCAGCCCGTGTCCCGTT
>JASIEN010000751.1 GCA_030045935.1 Candidatus Sulfotelmatobacter sp. | reverse complement strand
CTGTGCTACTCTGCCTCCAATACAGTCACAAGCAGCTTTTGTGCTCGGGTTTTCTGTGTCCGCGGGCCCGGAGTCATCGCCGGGTTCTGCATTAAGAGTCGAAGTTCAAATATGACCTTCAACCAAGACAAGAAATTGCAAGGGGGACTATGGATAAAAAACGGAATCGGTTCTGCTTATGGAGCGTTGCCGTCGCTCTCGCCGCTGTTGCTTTCCTGCCGCAAATTGCGGCTCAAGACTATGACGATCCACCCACCAGGGTGGCGCGGCTAGGGTACATTGAGGGGTCCGTTTCGTTCCAGCCGGCTGGCGAGACCGAGTGGGTAGGGGCCGTCCCCAACCGGCCCATGACTACCGGCGATCAAATCTGGGCCGACCAAGGTTCTCGCGCCGAACTGAACCTGGGCTCAGCCGTCATCCGCTTGTCGGAATTTACCGGCGTCACTTTTCTCAACCTAGATGACCATACTGTTCAACTGCAGTTAAGCTCAGGCACGGCCAACGTAACCGTTCGACGTTTGCGTGAAGACGACACATTCGAGGTCGATACTCCAAACCTGGCCTTCACCATTTACCAGACCGGTCACTATCGCATCGATGCGAGCCAGGACGGCGCCAACACAACGGTCTCGATCCGAGCGGGCGAAGGTGAAGCCACCGGCTACGGCCAGATTTACGATCTACGTGCTGGACAAGTCGGTTATTTCAGCGGAAGCGACGGCCTCTACGCCGACGTCGAGCAACTCGGCGAGCCCGACGCGTTCGACGTTTGGGTGGAAAGCCGGGACCATCGCTACGACTACGCACGTTCGCGCGAATATATGTCGCCATATGCCGTGGGTTTTGAAGATCTCGACGACTACGGCGAGTGGCGAGCCGATCCTGCCTACGGAAACGTGTGGTTTCCCAATCAGGTCGCTTACGGCTGGGCGCCATATCACGTCGGCCATTGGGCGTGGATCGATCCCTGGGGTTACACGTGGGTCGACGACGCTCCTTGGGGCTATGCACCGTTTCATTACGGCCGGTGGGTGTTCGTAGCCGGGCGCTGGGGCTGGGTCGCAGGTCCCGCAAACGTCGAGCCTCTCTACGCTCCCGCGCTTGTCGTTTTTGTCGGCGGTGGCGGAGGATGGGGCGGCAACATCGGATGGTTCCCGCTCGGTCCGCGCGAGGTGTGGGTGCCATCTTATCCGGTCAGCCGCGCGTACATGACGCAGGTTAACGTCAGCAGCACGGTGGTGAATGAAACTGTTATCACCAACGTCTACAACACCACCGTCATCAATAAAACGACAACCATCACCAACATTACCTATGCGAACAAGACCGTACCCGGCGCGGTAACGGCGGTTCCGCAGAACGCATTCGCCAGCGCACAACCGGTAGCAAAGGTTGCGGTCGCGGTCAACGCGCAGCAGATCGCAGCCGCGCCGGTCGCCGCGCGGGTTGCAGTGAATCCCACGCCCGCAGCCGTGTTGGGAGGAAGAGCTTCCACAGCAGGCCACGTGGCTGCCCCGCCAGCGGCAGTCGCGAGCCGGCAAGTCGTGGCAAAGAAAACTCCTCCGCCTCCACCTGTGTCTTTTGCGCAGAAACAGCAGGCGATGGCGAAGAATCCCGGTCAGCCACTGCCCAAACAGCAGTTGGCCGCGATGCGTCCGGCAGCCGCGGCCCGACCCGCGGTGAAAGTGGCGCCGCCGGGAAAACCGGCCCAGCCGGCGATGGGCCATCCACCGGCGAACGTTGCGCGTCCCGCAGCGCCTGCAGCCCCAGCAAATGCCGGAAGGCCGGGTCAACCTGCTGCTGCGGCCCAACCGGCAAATCGCCCGGCGACTCCACCCCCAAACGAGCGTCCGGCTCCAGCGCAGCCAAATCGTCCCGCGCCTCCAGCCCAACCTGAGAATCGGCCTGAGACCAATCGGCCTGCGCCCCCGGCCAATCAGCCGCCAAATCGGCCCACGCCGACACCGCAACCCAATCGTCCGCCAGCCAATCAGCCTCAACCAAATCGGCCGGAGACGAATCGTCCGCCGGAGAACCAACCAAGCCGGCCACCGACTGCGCAACCGAGCAATCGTCCGCCGGAGAATCCTCCACCCGCTGCCGAGCCAAAGCAGCCCGCACCAAATCGCAACGAAACTCCTGCACGGCAAGCCGCCCCGCCACCGGAGCGTCCGCAGCAGCAACAGCAGCAGCACGCTGCTCCTCCGCCAAAGCAGGAGCAGAAGCAGCCTCCGGCGAACCAGAAAAAAACAGAGGAAGAAAAGCACCCGCCCGGACTATAGAAGTGGACTGTAGAGGTGAGGTCGACCTTGGGCACCCTAATTCGTCAGGGTGCCTTTTCCGTCTCTGGAGTCTGTCTGGCTTGCTGCACGATTTGGTGAACCGCCTCGACCACCAAATCAGGACGGTCGAGCTGAATGTAATGCCCGCTGTTTTTGGCGATCACGTGAGTGCTGCGTGTGGAGAGTTGCGCCAGTTCGTCCTGCATTTTGCTCCATGCATCCACCGTGGGTTTGACGAGGTCCTCGGGCAGATCAGGATGGGGCGAATCCGGGTCCTGTGAAAGAACCGCAAGTGGAAGGTCGCCGAGCGAACCTGTTGCCGCCGTTTGAGCGGCGCTGACAGGGGTCAATTTCATTTCGTCAACTCCCGTCCACTCGGTGTGAAAATTGCATTCGGCCGCACGTATTTGGGCATCGCCGCCACAGAATCCCAGAAGCCTCGGAATGCCGAATGGCATGATGACTGCCAGAAATTCCTGCTCCCTGATCCAGCTCGCGTCGAGATCGTTCACCGCGGGAGGGAAACGCTTTATCTGCTCGGGATGCGATGAGTCAACCAGCAACATGCCCGCAACTTCGCTGCGATAGAGGCTGGCGAAGATGCGCACATCGAATCCGCCCATGGAGTGGCCGACCAAAACATACGGCGGCGCAACACCAGCATTGTGGAGAAGCGTGTGCAGGTCTTCTGCATTGTTGCGGCTCGTCGGAGGACGGCGCCGGCAGCAGCTGAAGCCAAGACCGGCGCGG
>JASIEN010000750.1 GCA_030045935.1 Candidatus Sulfotelmatobacter sp. | reverse complement strand
GAACACGTCCGCAAAGTGCTCGAGCTCTCGCACCTCAGTAAGCTCTTTGATACCCACGAATCCGAAGAGAACGCTGTCGCCGCCTTTTACACACCCAAAGGAAAGGCGGAGACCGCCCCCGCGAGCGGGCGCAGTATTCTCTGCGTCGATACCAACGCCGACGTGCTTGCATATCTGCGCGAACTTCTGCGCCGCGCCGGACACGACGTTCACACCAGCAGCCACCTCCGCGATGCTTTAATCCTGATGCGAATCACGAAGTTCAACTTGCTGTTGACGGGAGCAGATGTGAGCGCGTCTCCGGCCTCGAAACAAGCGTTTCAGGCCGCGTGTGCCGGCTTGCCGGTTATTGAGCTGGGAGGTGATTTCTCCACTCGGGATGCTGGCGAAGCCGGTGCGGCATTGCTGGCTCGAGTGCAGACTATTCTCGCCGCCAAGAGCGGGTGAGCCCTTTCCCGGCTGTCAGTTCTCAGTTCCCTTCGCCCTCGGGTCATTCAAGGGATCGAAATACGTCGTGTCCGTCGGCCCAACGCCGGAAATCTGCACAATTACTGGATCGCGTCGCCCGCCTGCACGCCCAGGAGGAGAAGTAACACCGGAGCTGTTTTCATAAGATGGTCCTTGCACGAAGTTACGGCACGGTGCTTTCCGTCGGCGTTGGGGGAACACTCGCCGCCACTGCGGGTTCTGTTGCAGGTGCTGGAGTCGCCGGCGTCGTGAAGGACTGCTCCGGAATCGGCTCTACCATGTACTGCTTGTAGTAGCCGACTGCAACTCCGCGCTGCCAAAATCGTGGAATCAGCAAGAATAGCAAGGTCAGCTGACTCACGAAGAATGCCCCTAGAACGTTCGCCGGCGGAACAAATTTCATCCACACCCACAGCCCACCGACAAGAAAGAAGGCCGCAACGATAGTGGTCACGATATAAGCTCCCAGCAGCCTTCCCAGGGCCCTCCATGTATGGTGAAATCCTTTGGCGATGGATCGCCGCACTGCGCGCTGGTCGCTGAGCACAACATCGGTTTCGGCGAGATCGAACCAGATGCGAAACGTCGACATCACGAGGAAAATAATCAGCAGGGCTGTCATTGATGTGTAGAACGGAAGCAACTCGTTGGTGCTTTCGCCGGCGCTTTTGATGAGCGCGCCGCGAATGCTGAAAAGAATTCCTGCCACGATGCCCATGATGATCCCCGCTATGATCATCAGGCGGATAAAGCGCCACAAATTGCGCCCGCAGGCGCGGAAGAAATCCTCGCGCGGCAAACGGTAAGTTGAGGCATAGCCCTGCAGGATTCCAGGCATGAATAGTGCGGTAAAGGCAAAAAAGAGCAAGGCAGGAAACATCGCGGACCAACTGGAAGCGCTCGTAGGGCCAAACTCCGGACGCGCCAACATTTCAAAAAAAACGCTGAGATCGAAACCATGCACCAGGCGATCGGAAAGCAGGCTGTGATCGAGTATGGCATGCGCCTGATTGCGAAAAGCCGATGCACCGAATTCCGCCAAGGTCACATTCAGCACGTAGAACCAGAAAATGTAACGCTTGTTGCGGCTGACCATTGCCCAACCGCTGCTCAAAAGTCCGTGATTTTCAGTCATCGTTTACCCCAGTTTCTTGCTACCAGCTCCTAGCCTTCAGCCCAAGCGGTAACCCCGAAACTCACCCAATTGCATCTCTACACTGCCCACCAGGCGAGCGCTTGCGCAAACCATTGGGTTACGAATACCCAATAGTTCGTCACTTTGAGCGTAGGCTTCCTGTTGATTTCCTCTGTATAGCTGTTATTGAAGTCATTGCGGTCGATCTGGACGGTGTGGTCGGGATCGACTTCCGCCGAAGTAATCTTCGCTTTCTTCTCGTACGGACCGAATTTTATCCAGCGGTCAGCGCCGTTCCAGTGTTCGCGGATTTTTTCTCCGTCGTCGAATTTGATCTCGACTTCGACCGGCATGACGAAATCTTCTTTGCGTTGCACCCAGACATACGAGCGATAAACCGTGTTCTTATCTTCCGCTCCCTTTTTCTTTTCCTCGTACCAGTTAATGGGTAGCGATTCGATGCGCGTGATTTTATAGTCGAGCACCGGAGTTCCGTAAACCGCCTGATCGAAATACCAGCGCAGGTTCTTGCCCGAAACCTCTTCAATTGTTTTCAGAAAATCTTCCTTGGTGGGATGCGTGAAGCGGTACTTCATGAAGTACACATGCATGGCGTTCCGCATGGTGTCTTCGCCGATGATGCCTTCCAGCGTAAGCAGCACACTTGCGGTTTTTCCGTAGGTGATCCCACCGTAGGAATTGGAGTTGTAATAGTCATAGGCATTCTTCGCAATCGGATCGAAGTCGGAAACACTGATATAACTCATGCGCTGGAGTTCGCTTTCGCCCGTAGTCGCACCAGCCAAATTTATGATGGAAGTGTCGCGGCCAAGAATTGAATCCAGTATTTTCACCTCCGTATAGCTGTTAATGCCCTCATCCATCCAGGCATCTTCAAATTCGTTGGTCGCGACCATGCCGTACCAATACTGGTGACCGAATTCATGCTCCACAACCAACTCCGGAAAACGCAGGCCTTGGGGCATGAACCAGCTCGTGCCGCCGGTGATGAATGTTGGGTACTCCATGCCGCCGGCAGCGGAATCCGGCTCGGGGTCGACGAGGGTGATGGTCTTATAAGGGTAAGGCCCATACCAGCGCTCAAAGTGCTCGATCGTTTCGCGGAGAATTTTCTCGTGACGCTCCGCCTGGCTCCAATGCGCGGGCTGCATCAGAATCCTCATCTTTACTGGACCCATCTCGCCCTGAAAAACTCCATCCTCTTTCACTTTGTAGCGCGGGCTGGCCGTCCAGGCGAAGTCGTGGATATCGTCGCCGTGATAGGCAACAGTTTGGGTGCCGTCTGCGTTTTTGACTTCGCTAACTCTCACTCCGCTGGCGCCGACGATTTCATTCTGCGGAACGGTCAGCTTCACATCGAAGACGCCGAAGTCGGCGAAGAACTCGGTTGTGCTGTGATACTGATGGCAATTCCACGCCCCGTGCCAGAAGACACCGACTTTAGGAAACCACTGGCCCCCGAGAACAAAATCGCGCTTCCATCCCGAGCGTGCCTGGGTTTCGGGAAATTTGGTCTGAAAGTTGATTTTGAATTGCACGTATTCACCCGGGGCGATCGATTTGTTGACGGGCAAGTCAATCACGGTTTTGTCGTCTTTATTGCCATCGTCGGGGGCGATGTAGTGCAGCTTTGCCGTCAGATCGCCCTGGCCGACGACTTCGATTTTCTTGATCTCTTCCGAACCGTAGTCTTTGTCTTCCCACTTGGCGTAGTTCTGGTCGCGGCTGCCCATCAGCTTGGCTTCCGTGACCCAGGTGGCTTTCGGCTGAAACGCATTCTGATAAAGATGGAAAGGAAAATGATCGAGCGGCTGTCCGGTGAGATTGTGGTAGGTGAGAATCTCGCTGGCGTCGACAACATGAGTTTTGGCGTCGTATTTGGCGTCGATCTGGTAGTGAACGATGCGCTCAGACATGGGCTTGTTGGAATTGATGGCCAGCGTGGTGTCAGGAATGGAAACTGCCCCCGAGTCGTGCGATGAGCTCGAGGTCTCGGCTGCCTGCGCCGGCAGCGCAGGCTGCGATAGACTCGCCGGCGGCCCCGCCGCCTTTGCTGCGTGCCGATGAACGGCCAGGGTGATGGCGAGTACAGAAAAAAGAGGCACGAGCAGAATGATCGAGAGGGTTTTCATTGATTAGTCCCAATTTCAGCCGTGATTCGGAATCATACGACGGACAGGCGCATGCCGTCACGCTCCACGACAATTACGTAGTGGTTTAATTGCTTAGCCAATTACCTGTGAGGACATACGGAAACTGCTTTGCGTTGGTTCCGAACGTGTGCCGATAACCTGCATTTGCAAGGAATAGATCGCCTTAGTTAGTTTGACGTGGTTCGCCTCTCATCACATCCCCGCTTGCGCGATTCCCTTCCCGCCGACGATACTAGGAGATTATTCATAAAGATCATGAAAACGACCATTTCTCTCTCTACGCCTGCTCAACTGGAAACCGAATCTCTCGTCGCGGTTGTTTTGAATCAAGCCGATGCGGAAACGAATAAAGATGCCAAGCCACAGCTGAGGCTGGCTGCCAGCGACTCCGCCCTTCAATCCGCAGCGGCCGAACTCCTTGGCAGCGGCGAACTGACCGGCAAACTTTACGAAACCAACCTGCTGCACAAGCCCGCAGGGTTAAAAGCGAAGCGCCTGTTGCTCATCAGCGGGGGCCCGGCCAAGAAATTCTCCAGCTACGAATTACGCCGCATTGCAGGCGTCGCAGTGCGCACGTTGAAGGGCCGCAGCATTCGCAGCTTTGCCTTCGTTGCTCCTGACGGCATTCCTGCCGACGAAGCCGTACGCGCCATCGTCGAGGGTTCGCTGGTTGGAAATTTTGATCCCGATTATTACCGCAGCGACCGGAAAGATCAGAAGATCGACGAACTCACCATCGTCGCCAGCGGGAATAAAGCCGGGCTGGAGAAAGCGGCCAGCGAAGCCCAGATTATCGGCGAGTCGCAGAATTTTGTGCGCGATCTGGTCAACGAGCCTTCCAACCGCATGACGCCTACGATTCTGGCCGAGCGCGCCAAGAAAATGTCGCAGGAAG
This sequence comes from Candidatus Sulfotelmatobacter sp., assembly GCA_030045935.1. GTDB lineage: Bacteria > Acidobacteriota > Terriglobia > Terriglobales > Acidobacteriaceae > Sulfotelmatobacter. Next base: position 387 of record JASIEN010000750.1, on the reverse strand, counting down.
TGGGATTGAAGTGCGAGGTTTACGGCGCCGATAAAATCAAAGAATTAAAGATGGGAGCATTCTGGAGCGTGGCCCAGGGCTCCGATGAACCGCCCGCGTTGATCGTCATGAAATATGAGCCCGCTGGAGCGCCGGAAAAACCCGTGCTCGGCCTCGTGGGCAAAGGCATCACTTTCGATACTGGCGGCATTTCCATCAAGCCGGCCGATGGCATGGAAAAGATGAAATACGACATGGCCGGTGGCGCGACCATGATCGGCACCATGCGCGCCATCGCGCTGCTGAAGCCGAAAGTGAAAGTGATCGGCATTGTCTGCGCAACTGAGAACATGCCCTCCGGCCACGCGCAAAAGCCGGGGGACGTGCAGATCGCAATGTCGGGTAAAT
>JASIEN010000064.1 GCA_030045935.1 Candidatus Sulfotelmatobacter sp. | reverse complement strand
CTGTGCTTGCTGCCAAACGAAGAAGCGCCCAGGCGATTCCCGCGCCGCCATGTGCAAACCCGGGTAATGGTTTAGGTGGGAATCCGGGAATTATCCATCCCACGCCTCGATCCATTGTTTGAGCGTGCCTAAGCAGGTGTTCGCCAGCCCGCGTCGCGATATCCAGGATTCGTGGCGAAGGAGAACATTCGCTGAGTGCAAGCAAGCTCCCAATACAGCCAGCGGCGCCGGCAACAATGTCCAGTCGATCGTTTTGTTCAATGAGAGGGGGAATCTGTTCTGAAAATTCTGTCGCCCGCCTGAGCAGAGTGTCATCCCTCCACAACACACCCAGATGAGTTAGTGCATAGATGATTCCCCCCCATCCCTCCATTCCACCAATCCACAGGATGGATTCGCGGTTCTTCTCCACCTCGCGAACAAACGTGGCGCAAGCGGACTTGGCCAGCACTGTGTACAACTCGTCGCCGGCAATGTCGCCCAAATACGCCAGATACAGCGCCACCCCTGGAAGACCACCATAGAGATCCAAACCTAGAGGTAGTATCGAGTCCTGGCCACTTTCTTCCTGAACGAGTCCGAGCCAGTTGACCACTTCTGTGCCACGAAGCGCTAAATGAGACAATCGGTTGCCAATGGCCCGCGCCGCAGAAATGAACTGGTCGCGCTCAGGCGGCGCGAAGACTCTGGCGGAACGCGTTGAAACAATCTGCGGCTTCGAATCCCGCGCCAGCGTCGCCAGCGACGCGCAGATCATCCACAATTGTCGGCTGAGGTTTTCCTCACTGAGCAATCTCAGTTGGTGGTGAACCAACTCCATGCCCGATCTCGGGAGGCACTTCGCCAGTCGTGTATGTGAACTGCTTAACAAATCATTAGAAGTTACGACCGCACTGAAACAAGGTATATCGGCATTGTGCAGATCGTCACGCTCCGCCGGAATCGCAAGAGCCAGATAGGGCTCTTCCTCAACAGCTACCCAAAGCCGATCAAACAGCAGTTCCCGATCTAAGGCGTCGCGCAGCATGTCGGGATGGAAGCTCTCGTTCAAGAGAACGGAATAGGTTCTAGTGGCCCGCAGCAAAACCCTCACTTTGTCGTCGGCAAAACACGCAAGAGGTCCGTGGGAGGAAAGCAGTTGGTCGCGGTTGTTGAGAAGGAATCGATATATGTCCGTGAATCCCGTCGTGATTTCGCCGCTGTAGTCCAGCGGATCCAATTCCGCACTTGCGAGAGAGGGTCGATTCTGACTCCCCTCGAATGGCACTCGCTTGCGCGTGAGCCGCATCTCGTCGGTTGCGGATTTTTCCCACAGCGGCACCCCGAACGGCGTGAGTTGACCGGCTTGGCCTCCGAGCCCACTGATATCGATGCCCTGCTGTTGCGCATCGCCCCAGACGCGCCCCGGGAGCAGCCCGATTCGCAAAACCGAGTTGGCAATTGCGTAGCTGGCGGGATCGTCGAATTCGGCTGCGGCAATATCTTCCGGGGTGGGGTGAAAGAGCGCCTCCAGATCGATCAAAACGGGGTGTTCTCCAGCAGCGATGACATTTTCGCTGTGAAAGTCGACCGCCTGCAGCGCATACAACAACGCAAGGTAGCCACCTTGGCGCCGGTAGAATCGGCGCACCTCTTCCTGGGTGGTGCAAGGACCTACTGCAACAAACTCAACCCAGCCGTGATTCCCAAAATTCAGAGCTCTCGGAGTGCGGAACTGCATGTCTTTGACATGCTCGTTTATCCAGTGCAAGAAAGTCTCGAAGTGAACCTCGAGTGACAAGGTGCGTGGTTTATACACCAGTCGGAACCCGGAACTAAATTTCAGGATCAAGACACACCGGCCTCGATTGTGAATATCACCCGTACCTTGCACCTCCATTAATGCACCGGGGGCTGCGTCTGGACGGAGTGCCGACAGAATTTGCGGCCAATCGGTACAGAGGTGTTGCAGCAGTTCGAGGCTGAACACCGTCCACGAGTCGATGCAGTTGGCAAGTTGGCGTACCAAAGCCGGGTACTCGCGAAGAATCGCAAATGCATTTTCATGCCGGCGGACTCGCCGCAAAAAGCTGCGAAATCGTTCTTCCGGCGTGTCACCTTCGAGAACTCCCTCGAGTCGGGCAACATTCAACTCCAGAGCGGCCGTGCGACTCAGCATGCCTAGTAGCCGCTTGGCTAAACTTGGAAACAAAAGCTCGCCAACCGAATCCGGTTGCATCGGGCTGTTTTCAAATCTTTGCGTTAATTCATTGGCGCCCCGGCGAACTCGGCCTATTGCCCTATGGAGTAGCGGTTCAACAACATACAGCAACCCGAACATTTCCTCGCCCTCCGACTTAGGAAATGGAAGCGGTTGAGCAGGAGACGAAAGCGAAAATGCTTGACTTATACCGATCCACCACTCGGGAGCCGCCGAGCCGTCGCGGATTGCAAAGGTCGATTCGCCAAGAAGGTGCGATAGTTCTTGTTCGGTAATGCCATCGCTCGCTAAGCGCTGCGCGAAAAGAGACTGATTGCCGTTGAACGGCGGTTGGCCTCGCCATTGCTTGAGTCGCCGTTCGGCACTTGGATCGGGAGTTGTTTCTTGAGCACTGTGGGCAGGAGCTGCCCGCAGCAGCGACAGGCGTTCCCTCAAAGTGAGCGCTTTATACCACTCCGCATTCTGCAGAAGGGCCTGTTCTGTCACTTACGTCACCTCACCTTATTGGTGTTGGCATCGTAAACTTCGAGCCAGCCGTCTTCAAATCCTACGTAAACTGGCCCGACGAGGAAATCAGAATAGGCGTGCGTCCCGCTCCGCTGGAACCAGATCGAGGAAATACTCAATCCGAACGTGATAGTGAGTCCTGAGGCGAGGCGAAATTCGAAAAGGGATGGCGGGGAATGCAGAACATGGCGCGAGAGCGAAAACTCAACTCTCGCGCCATTGCGTTCTGTAAACCTTTTTGTGCCTACCGGACTGTCGGATGGCATCCTGGAGTCCCGCTCCCGGCCTTGAGCGTGCTCTTTACCCGAAGGCCGCTAGCTCGTGCTGGCGTGCGCTCCAGTTCGGGGTCGGCCAGTTCGATCGAACCGGCCGGATGGGAGGGCAGCATCGCCCGCTCTGCCTCGCTCAGAC
>JASIEN010000749.1 GCA_030045935.1 Candidatus Sulfotelmatobacter sp. | reverse complement strand
ATTGGTTGGCCTTGCCGCCGCCGGCGTGCTGCGTGATGATGAGGCCGGGAAGCGCTTCCAGAATTTCCCCTGAGCGAAGAAGTGGACGATTCTGAAGTTCCTCTGCGCCCACGATTACCTGGCCGGCGGAAACGGCGATTCCGACGAGGTCATCCTGCCGTCCTTGTACGTTGACGGTGGTGCTCACAGCGCTCACGGCCAGAGAGATGTGCAGCGGAGCGGCCCCCTCATTGGCCGCGATAGTAACGGGAATTTCTTTGGTTTCAAAACCGGGACTCGACACGACGAGTCGATAATTACCGGCCGGGAGCCTGGAAATAATGAAAAAGCCGTCGCTGTCCGTCCCAGTCATTCTTTGCACAGTACCGTCTGCGCTGCGAGCCTGTACGGTGGCTCCGGCGATCACCGCGCCGGACGGGTCGACGACCGTTCCAGATACCTGAACTGTATGAGATTTTTCACTCGCGGCGGGCGGAGTCTTCTCCTGCGCGGCGACCAAGAGTGGAGCTACAGGTGTCACGGGCAGGATCACGAGCGGCAAAAAGAAAATCCATGATCTGTGCATCTGGCGTTCTCCAATAAGAGAATAAAAATAAAACGAAACCAGTGCCACTATTGTAATATTCGTGCTACCAGGTAACAAGACTATAACTTTCGTGTTACTTATTCAGGGCATAAATTCTCCCCTCGCTGGCACGGCGATGTCTGTGACAGGAATCACACTTCGCTGTGGAGGGCAGCATTCGTCGCGATAGGTTTGTTACGCGCGGGTATTCGTGTGCTACCCTAAGGCCGGAAGGATTCGACGAAATCCTGATGGCATCGCTTAGCAGAATCGGAGTTTCCTTAGACTCGGAACTACTCGATCGCTTTGACAGATTCATTTCGGAAAAAGGCTACGACAACCGATCCGAAGCATTCCGCGATCTGATACGTGATCGCCTTGTCGGGTCTGCGATCGTGGCCTCAAAGGCCCCGGTTGTGGGAACTGTAACCTTGATCTATGACCATCACACTCGGCTTCTTCCGGAGAAGCTCGCCGACCTTCAACATGAACATCACGAAGTTGTCATTTCGACGCTCCATGCCCATCTGGACCATGCTACGTGTCTGGAAGTAGTGCTCCTGCGCGGCAAGTCTCGTGTTGTTCAACACCTGGCTGACAAACTCATCAGCACGAAGGGAGTCCGGCACGGGCGCCTGGTCATGAGCTCCCCCGACACGGTTTCACCACACGCGCACTCTCATCACTAATCTCCTGCAAAAAGCAAACACACCACTGCCACCCGACTTTTCCAGGGCGTGCTGTAAAATTGCCAATCCTAGGAGATCACAATGGCAAACAAGTCAGTTGATCACGAACACGCGGGCACCGAACAGCGCCCCAAGAAGTTGGAGGAGCAAGTCGAGCAATTGGACAAGCAGATTCGTGACCTTGAGCACAAGTTCGCGACGCGTTGCTACTTGGCGTGACACTGGTGTTGAGGGCAAAACCGAGCTTCAAAAAACGCTATTTCCGGGAGGATTATTCTGGAGTCACGAAAGTGGCTTTTTAAACCGCAAGAACAAGTGGTTGATGGAGAGTTTTCTTCAATTCTTTGAACATGTTAGCAACTCGCAAGAAGAGCTGCACAACTTCGCTGTAAGGTTTGGCGTCCCCGACGGGATTTGAACCCGTGTTACCGCCGTGAAAGGGCGATGTCCTAGGCCGGGCTAGACGACGGGGACGGTTCGGGATGGGATGTCCGCGGCACCTTGATCCTAGCAAGCTCACCCGCACCTGTCAAAAATGGCGTGAACGGAACTCGCCCAGAAGCAGCCAATTTCCAGTGATCTCGGCCCCTGCAATCTCAGGCTCAGCAGCGAGGCTTGGCCCCAACTCCAAAGAAACACTTCTCTACCCGTTCTCCTGCCTGGGGAGATAAATCAGACTGCCGGTTCGTAGGTTTTTAGGGCCGAAGTGATGCGCTGTGCCTGAAGCCAGCACCTCTTCGCGATCGCATTTAGAATATGGTCGGGTAGCTCGCTGCGCCTTCTTATGCCTGATCCTTTGTATCTCAGTCTCTGGTTCTCCGATTTTTCCGGTCCGGAAATGTTGCCGCACGCCTTTTCCATATTGCAGCAGTTCCCTTTTTCGGAACAGCGCCCGGGAGTCACTTATATCGCTCTGCACCCCGTTTCCTGGAATGAGCCGACGGTATTCGAGCGCCGCTTTCCCAGTGGCATCGATCCCGGCCAGGCGACATTGATTGCCGCAGAACAGATTCACGAAGATTATGCCTACGTTTTTGAAGCGTACTGGGACTTATGGACTCCCGACGAGTCCAATACAAATTGGCTTCTCGCACCCGCGGTCGTGAAGTTTATTGTTCAGGGAGAAGAGTTCGACGAAGGCGCCTATCAGCAGACCGGCCACATTCAAGTAGACTTCGGCCTGGATTCCTATTTTCTGCAGCCGGAAAGTTCGTTGAACGAGCAGACGCAAGCGAAAATTCGCGACAATATTTCCAAGCTGGTGAAGTTTTCGACCGATGTCGAAAAGAAAAGCGGCGCCAGTTCGCGTTTACTCTGGTCGGAATCAGAAGAAAACATGGCGCAGAAGCTGATCGCGAGACTGCAACGAGTACAGTAAGAATCTCAAAGGCACGCAACTCACACTGACCTTACCCTTGAGCCTTGTGCCCCGGTGCTTGAGGTCTTACTTCGTCCGTCCGCCTTCCACCTTCAACTTGTCCGATGCTCCAGCCTGCGCTCCCGCTAAGCGGGCAGTCAGCACGCGGAATGGCGAGCACGAAACGTAGTCCATACCGACCTGATGACAGAACTCCACCGACGACGGATCGCCGCCATGCTCGCCGCAAATCCCCACTTCCAGCTTGGGGCGCGTCTTCCGT
>JASIEN010000748.1 GCA_030045935.1 Candidatus Sulfotelmatobacter sp. | reverse complement strand
AGGTTGATTCTTGAGCTGGGTGCTTACCAAAGTCAGCTACGCGGCGAGGGCAGAGATCATCTAAACTCTTGGCATTGTGGACAAGATTTTCCTGTTTTTTTCCGCGATCGTGCTCGGCAGCGCAGGCTGGTTTGCCTGGGCTGTGCTCATGCCGGTTCAGCCTGCAGCGCAAGCGATTGTCATGCTGCGCCCCGGGTATTCCACGCGCCGCATCGCTACGGAATTGAAGTCCGCGGGTGTGATTCGCAATGAGGATGCCTTCATTCTTTGGCGCTATCTGAGGCGCCAGCGCTCGCTCAAGGCCGGTGAATACCTGTTCGAAAACCCTGCAAACATCATCGACATTCAGAAGCGCCTGCGCCGCGGAGACGTTTATATCCACACCGTGGTGGTGCCCGAAGGTTTTACGATATTCGATATCGCGCGCGCGATCGAGGCCGCAGGGCTTGGCCCGGCCGCGGATTTCTTGCAAGTCGCCCAATCAGATACGGAGCTGATTTCTGATCTTGCGCCCGCTGCGCCATCGCTTGAAGGTTATCTCTTCCCCGATACCTACGAATTCACACGCATGATGACGATGCAGGACATGGCCGCGGCTATGGTCCGGCAATTTCGGCAGGAGGCACGGCAGATTGGGTTGGCACAATCGCCGGCAACCAACAGTGCGGAATCGGGGACCCCAACCATTTCGCCTGTGACCGACAGTCCCAGTGCGCGATCTCGCGATGCAACATCAGAAGCGGTGGACATCGAGAAAATCGTCACCATGGCGTCGATCGTCGAAAAAGAAACCGCCGTTGCTGAAGAGCGTCCTTTGGTGGCCAGCGTATATTACAACCGGCTGGCGAAGCGCATTGCCCTCGATGCCGACCCCAGCGTTATTTATGGGGAGTTGCTTGCCGGAACCTATTCCGGCGCACTGCATCACGACGACATGCGCTTCGACTCACGCTATAACACATACAAATACGTCGGACTGCCTCCCGGTCCCATCGGCAACCCGGGCAAGAGCGCGCTCGAGGCGGCGATGCATCCCGCACAAAGCGATTACTATTATTTTGTCGCCGATGCCCAGGGGCACCACCGGTTTTCACGCACAATCGAAGAGCACAACAAGAACGTCGCCGCATACCGGCGCGCCATGCGCCAACAGTAAGCCTTGTATAATCCGCAGCGGAGAGAATCATGCACGTCGCAGGCAGATCTTACGTGGCGAGTATTCTCATTACGTGTCTGGCGGGCTGGCTCGCCGGGGAACACTGGGTTGCGGGTACCGAGCAGCACAAGCCGGTGACAGTCATGCGCCTTTACACGGGACCCGACGGTCAGAGTCATAGCGAGCAAGTCGAAGTAAAATTTTCGCCGGTCGCAGGAGCACCGATCTCGCTCGATGAATCACAGCACATCAAAGCAGCCGACGCATACCTCGTGCGCGTGCCGCCTGGCTATTATGAAAGCTGGCACAACGCCGATAAACGCCGTTACGTTTTGCCGATCAGCGGCCAGGCCGAAATTGAAGTCGCAGGACAGAAAGTGACGGTCTCAGCGGGACAACTCGCATTGGCGGAAGACCTGGCAGGCAAGGGGCACACATTCCGCGTTGTCGGCAACGAAGATTGGGTCGCGTTGTTTGTGAATTTCGAATAGTAGCTTGCCTCTGTGCGTACTTTGTCCGCATTTCGAAGCCTGCCGTGAGAGAGCGAAAACAACCGAACGAGCGAACCCTGCGTTTTAAGATTTGGCCCTTATGGGTTAATCTGCGCCTTATAATCCCGCTTTGCACTCCGATCCCGCCAAACCGCACGGCAGAATCCTGGGTCTTGATGTTGGACTCAGGAGAATTGGGATCGCCGTATCTGATCCTCTCGGCATCACCGCTCAGGGCATCGAAACCTTGCAGCGGCGCAACAAGCGTCACGATTTGGCCGCGCTCGAGCAAATCATCCGGCGGTACAATGCACAGGAGATCGTCGTCGGCCTGCCGCTGCGTCTGAGCGGGGAAGAAAGCTCGCAATCTGCGAAAATACAGTCTTTTGCCAACGACCTGCGCCATCGCTTCGAGCTGCCGGTGCATTTGTGGGACGAGCGCCTGACCTCGGTTGAAGCCAATCGGCTTCTGCGCCAGACGGAGTTATCAATTGCAAAACGGGCCAAAGCCGTGGACCGAATGGCCGCAGTGCTTATTCTTCAAGGATTTATGGAGGCCCGCCAGAACCGCGTCCAGCAATGAGAATGGTTGCTTTCCATCCCATTTCGGGATAGTATATTAGTAGTAACCGTAAGTGGTTCCCCCGCTAAGAACAAGTTCTTGCCTGCCCTGGGTATTTTATGAGTGGTACGGACCTGAACTTTCACGTCGGCGACAAAGTTGTCTACCCCAACCACGGGGTAGCGGTAATTGAACAAATCAGCAGCCGTCAGGTCGGTGCAACCGTCGAAAGATTCTATCTTCTTAATATTAAGGCCAGCAGCCTGAAGGTGATGGTGCCCTGCCACAATGTGGGCAGCGTTGGCATTCGACGGGTGGTGCGCAATGGCGAGGTACAGAAGATCCTCGATTTCCTGTCCGTGACCAATGGGCACAGCGTCGCTGACTGGAAAGACCGTTTCAAGGAGAATTCCGACCGCATGCGGACTGGCTCGCTGCTGGAAGTTGCCGGAGTGCTCAAGAGCCTGATCGCCCTGCATCGAGACAAGCCACTCTCGTTCCGGGAGAAGAAGATGCTGGAACGCGCCCGGTATTTGCTGGTTAGCGAAATGGCCATGTCGCGCAACTGCGAAGAAGCCAAGATAGAAGAGCTGCTCACGATCGCGCTCGCCAAGTGCAACCTGCGGTTTCCCGAAGCCTCCGAATTCCAAGCCTAAGTTCATTAGCGATCATTCCCGCGGCTAAAAGTGAGTGGCTGAGCCTTGGCCCGAGCCTCAGTTCACCGCGAGCGGGGTCGTGAAATGCCTTAACCCGGGCGAGCGAGCGTCATCGCGGACGCATGTTTTTGCGCCGCAGTCTTTTGCTATTTATTTGTTCTGGCTAATGGAGCGGTAACTGTGCGACGTCGAAGCAACCGATCCATGAGAATGAGACCTAGTCTTGCTCACGTGCTCCAGACGCTGATCACCAACATCTAGAAAAGCAGCGTTTAGAAGCTCTGACGACCATGGGAAGCCCCGACCCTTCCGTAGATGAAGTGATTACATTTCCCGAGACTGTGAAGCGGGCTGTGTGAGATCGACTCACTAACCGCATGCTCTGCGGAGGCGCGGGCCATTCTTAGTCTTTCTCTAGGGCACTTCGTTTTCGGGCGTAGAAGTTCCGCACCTTGGCCCGATTCCCGCATTTGGTCATGTCGCACCAGCGCCGCCGATGGTTCTTGCTGGTATCAAGAAAGAACCATTGACAGGTTGGAGACAAGCACGTGCGCACCAGGGCTACATTCGCCGACGTCAGCAGGACTGCAGCCGCCCGCGAAATCGGCCACAACATTCCTTCGAGAGAAGATGTTAAGTCATCGAAGGTCCACTCACAGGATTGTTTCGTCTGTATGAGGTGGGTGTGCAAGGCCGCATGGTGAACCTGGCGATTGAGGATTTCCATCGCGGAGGGTGGGACGGCCGTGTGATTCATCAGCGATGAAAAGATCTCATACAACGCCTCACGCAGCCTGCGAGCATGATCGAGTGCATCCGCGGCGTCTTGCGGCATAAGAACGGCTTTCTCCAACAAGGCATCTGTCTGGGCTGTGGTGAGAATCCCAGTTTGCTCCCCGAAGCGCGCCAGATCGCTGTAGTCCTTCAGCAACTCTGTTGGCTTTTGAGCCGGACGGTCATCGAGCGTGTTGATGAAATCGAGGCACACGTTTCCCCCGGTCAGCTCAAACATCGGCGCGTGCCGTTTCGGCGATTTGTCTCCTGCCATGAAGAGTTAGTGCAAACGTCTCAGGTCATTGTATAACCGTCAAAATAATCTTGACAAGTTATGCGATAAGTGTATAACCTATTAAATACATTTTGAAGGTTACGACGGAGGTTTTCCATGATGTCCCACCAGGCAACGCAGATTATGGCGACCATGCACCAGAGCAGAATGGTAAATATGGGAGGCAGGCCGGTGGTCGTGCCGGATACGAAAATGACGGCTGATCGAAGTGGTGAAAAGATCAAGGTGGTGCTGGCGTTTATCGCCATCTACCTCATCTGGGGATCGACGTTCCTGGCGATTCGCTATGCCGTGGAGACGATTCCGCCGCTGACCGTCGCTGGAGTGCGCCACACAATTGCCGGTACCATTATGCTGGCTTGGGGTTGGGTACGCGGTTTCCGCCCCACACGCCAGCAGTGGCTGGCCGCAGCGCCGTTAGGCTTCCTTTTTTTTCTGTTGGGTCACGGTCCACTTCATTGGGCCGAGCAGCACGTGAACTCAGGATTGGCCGCGCTGCTGATGGCGACGGAGGCCATCTTCATCCTTGTGCTGGGATGGATGCTCGGGCAGCAGAAAATCAACCAGCTGAGCCTGGCAGGATTGGGGCTGGGAATAGTTGGCGTCGGAGTGCTCACGGGTGCGACAGCGAGGGGATCGAC
>JASIEN010000747.1 GCA_030045935.1 Candidatus Sulfotelmatobacter sp. | reverse complement strand
CTTGCGGCTGGCTTCGTTGTCATCATCATGCGTGACATCTAGGAACGTAAGCCGCAGCAGTTCTCCTTCGGGATAGCCCAGCATCTGTTGATACGCATGATTTACCGCGAGGAATCGTCCGTTCAGGTCCGTGAGCGCCACGCCGACTACCGAATTCTCGAATACTGCTCGCCAGCGCTTCTCGCTCCGTGCAACTAGTTCGTGCGCTTCGCGCAGAGCTTTCTCGTTGTGCTGGTGTTCGGTGATATCGCGGGAGACGGCGAGGAGGAATTCCGGTTTGCCGTTCGAACCGCGGATGGGGCCGACGATAACATCCCACCACTTCGGCTGTTTCGTAATTCTGGTTGGAAAATAGCCCGTGAACCGGCCCGTGGCGCCGTCAGAAGCGGCGGCTTTCACCGCGGCTTGCGCAACTTGCCGATCCTCGCCCTCCCAAAAATCGGTCCAGGAACCGTTCAAGACTGTATGCAGGTCGCAAATTTCCCGCGCCTGCATACCGCCTTCGTTCATGGAAAGGAGTCGTCCTTCAAGATCGAGCACCGAGATACAATCACTGCTGCTCGCAATAAGGCGCGCCTTGAATTCTTCGCTCTTCCGAAGAGCCTCTTCCGCTTGTTTCCGTGCACTAATGTCGGTGAAGACTACGACGCATAGGGTTCGACCCTCCTGAACCATAACATGCGACCAGTACTCAACGGGAAAGCTCGTGCCGTCCTTCCTCCAGAAAACCTCGTCGTCTCGGTGAATACCTTTTCCCTCTTTAAAACCCAAATAGATCGGGCACTCTTCGAGCGGATACGGAGCACCGTCCGCGCGGGTGTGGTGCTCCGTTTCGTGCATGTTCTTTCCGATTAATTCGCTGCCATGGTCGTATCCGAGTACGCGCGCGGCAGCATCATTGCAGAAAATACAAGTACCAACCTGGTCGCAGCCAAAAATGGCTTCAAAAGCGGAAGTTAGGAGTAGACGGACCCGGTCCTGGCTGTCGCGCAAGACATCCAGCAGACGCCGATAGTCTTCCGCGGTGGGTTCTGCTTGCTCGGGTAGCCCCTGGGCAGACTCAGACATTTGACCTTTCTTGGCGCTCTGAACAGTTGTTCGGATTCGAGGAATGTGATGCGTCGAGGGGTTTCTGCGTTACATCAATTCTTGTGCACTGACTACCCGCGTCAAAGAATTTCACTGCGATCGAGAAGGATTAGATAATGGAGGGGGCTGGTATCGGCGATGACGATCATCGCCCGTGTAATTCCTTAGCCCCTCTTTCCCGGAGATATCGGCTCGTTTCCTCATCATGCTCGAAATCATCCGGCGCATAGGCAAAAGGGATACCGGCGCGCTTCATAAACTCGTCAGCCTCCGCGCCCGTTTCGAACCCCAGCATCCGCCTCGCCTGCGAACGACTGAGGACGTGCGCCCGATAGCCTCCTATTGCAAAACTTTCAAAGCGCGCGCCTGAGCAGATTGCCCCACTGCCTTTCCAGGCGATGCTCTCTATCCTCGGGAAGGTCAAACTTTACCGCCATGAAGATTCTCTCAGACGCGACGCGTCTGTCTCCGCTTTGGTCGCAGCCCCGCCGGTCGGAATTTGAGCATACAAGAGCACTCGTTCATGGTCAACAGAGTGACCGGCCTTGCCCTCCCCCAGTTCTAGGGCTGTTTTTTCTTTCGCGCGGTCTTGACAACAGACTAAAGGTCGTTGTTTCATGTGTATGGATGAAACGCGACGAAGCCATTAAAGCGCGCGATCAGCTCGTCCAGCAACTCCCGGACGCTGCGGAGATCGTGCGAGGTTCGCTGCTGCACCGGAAGATCTTTCATAGCCGTGGCTGTCCGAAGTGTCGGCGAGGAGAAGGTCACCGGGTCTGGGTTCTGACGGTCAGCTACCCTGGAGGACGCACCCGACAATTCAGTATTGCAGCTGATCAACGGGCTCAGGTAGAAAAGTGGCTGGAAAACTATCAAAAACTGCGGACGAAACTGGAGGCGATTTGCGAGCTGAATCACGAATTGCTGCGGGCCCAGCGGTAGTCATTTTTTTTGACATTGCTCTGTTTCATCCATATAGATGAATCAGGACTTCTCGCTCACTGTCGGCCGCCTGATCGAGACCTATTTCCCGCAGCTTCGCCGTACGGTCCGAAAGAACCTCACCCGCCTGACCTGTGCCTTCCTCCGGCTCGCTCTGAGTGTCCGCTTCGGCTACGGAGGTCTGCATCTCACCTCCCTCGCTCGCACCTTGCCTCAAGGGGTGAACTTCAAAAGCAGTTATAAGTGGCTGTCTCGCTTTTTGAAGTGCAAATACTTCGATCCATCCAGCCTGGCCGCATGCATGTTGACGCTAATCCTGGGACGCAAACCGCCTCCTTGGGTACTCGTGCTCGTCGATCAAACCACGATTGATGGCGTGGAAGTCGTCAACGCTGCCATCCCTCTCGAGGGCCGTGCCGTCCCGGTGGCCTGGATCGATTTCGAATACCCTTGGAAAACACTGACTCCTCCTTCGCAAAACACTATCGAGCGCTACTTGCTCACCTGGTTGGCCGAAGCCGCCCCGCCGCGGGTGCGTTTGCTGCTGGTCTTCGACCGTGGCTATGCCCGCGTGGAGTTGATCAAAGATCTCAATCGAGGCCACCAACCGTTCCTGATTCGGGCACCCCACAAAGTGATCGTGCGGACCAAGATCGAAGGCCGCCGACGGCGCTTGAGCTTAGGACGCCTGCCCCACTGCACCAACTGGCCGGTGCGCTATGCGCATGTGCTTTACCATAGCCAGAAAGCAGAACCGGTGGATGTGGTGGTTTATCGACAGAGAGGATTTCAACAGCCGTGGTTCTTAATCGTGCCGCCCGACTCCGAATCCTGGCTGCCCACCGAAGAGGTGGTGCGCTTGTATCGCCA
>JASIEN010000746.1 GCA_030045935.1 Candidatus Sulfotelmatobacter sp. | reverse complement strand
AAGTTTGATTGGGAGAAGCAATTTGCTCTGTCGCTCGACCCTGAAACTGCGCGCTCGATGCACGACGAAACCCTGCCTGATGACTACTACAAGGAAGCAGCCTTCTGCTCCATGTGCGGCCCGAAATTCTGCTCGATGAACTACTCGTCGAAAGTGGATGAGTACAACAAGCAAGTTCACGGCATCGAGAAGAAGGATTATTCGGAGCTGGTCGAGAGGCTGGTGACGCTGAAATAACGTCAAGTGGCGTCATCCTGAGCGGAGCCGCTTTTCAGGCGGAGCGAAGGATCTCCTTCTGTACGAGTCACTCTATAGGTGGAGATTCCTCGCCCCGCTGGTGAAAACGCGGGGCTTCGGAATGACGCCAACGCCTAAATTGACTGAATAACGCTGGTTTTCCTGGCGATTTGGTGACGAAAAAGTGGATTTGCAGCGTGGCGAAATCGCGTAAGCCTTTTGTTTTCAGTGATAAGTTTATAAGTTTGTCAACCCCTCCCCACCCCCTCTATCGTTTAGAATCAATGGTTTACGCACATGAGTGTGTCGTAAAATCGTCATCCTAGAGGAGTTATATGTTAAGCTCCGTGAAACAAAGGGGTTAGGTGGGTCATGTTGCAAGCGGGGACGCCTTTAGGCGGAGGGTCAAATGCGCCCACTTCTCGCGCATAAGGCGCGCGAGAAATGGGGCACCCGCACAAACGTATTCCAGTACACAGGCCGGGAATACGATGAAAACGGACTATACTTTTACCGTGCCCGATACTTCAGCCCTCAGTGTGGACGGTTCATTAGCGAGGATCCTGCGGGATTTGCGTTTGGGCCTAACTTATACCAGTACACGTATGGCTCGCCCACGAATTTCCTGGATCCAAGTGGAATGGCGCCGATTGGCTGGGGTGGTATGCCACCGATTAGTTGGGGGGGGATTGCCCCCCATTGACTGGAATTGGTGGTCCACATTTACCAAGACTGCCATCAATCCCATACCAGAACTCGGAGAGGGAGGCTGCGGCAACGCATTCCTGACGGCCTTCTCGGAGGGAGGAATCGTGTCTGCTATCAACGAGAATCTGGACGGCGGTCCTGACCCATGGGAAGTTGTCGATGAGATTGGAGGAGCCGTGGGTCTGCAGTATGTCGTGAGCAACGGATTGGTTTGTCCCGGTTGCTCATCCATCTACCGCGGGATCGGCTCGGCCACTGAGACGGTAGCCGGTTGGACTTTTGTGTTGGACGTTTATACCAGGATCGGTGAAGGCGCGGTTGCGGAAGTCACCGCGTATCGGAAACGTCAATGCCAATGACCTCTTACACTAAAGATCGACTACGGCTATTGCTCATCGCGACAGCGGTGGCCGTCGTCGCGGTTCCTATTATCGTGTCCACGGTAGTCCTAGTTCCAGACCTGCAACATGTCAATTGGAAGTGGGTACGATTTACAATAGTCACGATTTTCTTTGTTGGGTACTGCTTGAAAAGTTATTGGCGCGCTCGCAGGCACTTGCGATTCTGGGGAATCCTGCTCGTAGTTCTCTGTGTTCATTTCGTGGGTGTTGGATTTTTCTTTTACACCGGCAAGGGCCTTCCCTTGATGATATTCGGGCCTACCGTAGGCCTTGAATTTGGACTGCTAGCGCTCTCCGTCTACCACTTCTTGGGTATAGGTCCGTCAGGTCCAAGACACCAAAAGGACCACGACCTGCCACAAACCGAGTCGCGGGACGCGGTATAAATCGGAGTCAGCCTTGTAACTTTAGAAACTGGCTCATTTGTTAGGTGGTCTGGAGTGTCCTTATGACGCGAACTAGAACACCCAATTAATGCCTTCCTGGTTCCATCTAACCTCGTCCCGCGTTAAGAGGCTAACATCCTTCTGTGGGCTTGTTGTCGTTTGTTCAGCTCTATCCCCCGGACAAACTGATACGTACCCACACAATGCGGTGACTTGCGAACGTTGTCATAACGCTCCGTCAAACTTCGGTGGAAGCTCGACAACTATAGAACGGATCGGCAGCCCTTCGGGGACGGGTGTCGTTCCCGCTGCAGAGGGCGGCATTCACCATCGCCACGGCGAGTCAGCGAACAACTCCCCTGCGGCAAACAAAAAGGTCGGTGGTCGAGTTTCGCTTAGCTTGCTGGGCGACGGCTACGTCGAAGCTATCGACGGTCGCGGAGGTAGAGCGATTGGAGCCTCCATTCGAGCCCTTGCATTTTTCCATGAGCCCGCTTCCCTGGAAGTTATCTCCGGGCCCCACGGTTGCCCCACGAGCCAATGCCCAGGCTTGTGGATTGGGACTGTAATTGTTCCAGACTTGGTTTGTCCCGGCGCCGCGCACCGAAAGGTACTGGGAAAAAAAGCGGCGTCGTCCTCCTGAGCTGCCGCTATATCTCCCATTCATAAGTGTGAAATCGGCGATGCCGTCGTTGTTTAGATCGAGCGAATAATGGGAATTTGGGTCGATGACCTGGTGTGCCTTGGTGTAAACGATCTGCGCGTGGCATGGCCGGGCCAGCGAAAGCGCGGCCACGCCGGCAGCGCTGGCCGCCGCTGCGTAGCTAAACAGTCTGTGATCGAACCCTTTATCCAACGAGACGAAGCTACGCTTCTTACGGAGGGTACGAGTGGGAGTATCCGGACCGGACATAACGCCTCTTTCTGAAATAGAAGTAAAGGGCTGGCCCTGTGGAGTCTTGCTACGCTAGCAGATCCTATTGTTCCGGCTATCGAGACGGTTGAGGGCGTTCGCTGGCTTTACTTCTTATTTTCTGTCGAATCTGGCTGCCCTGATGGGAGGACGCCGAGCGCCAGTTTTCCTAGCGTCCCCACCATTGCCGAAAGCGGGTCTTTTGCCGGGACTTTCTCATCGGCGTCGACTTCGTTTTTTTCCTGCTTAATCCCCGCCTCGATCGGTTTTCCCGCCTCCGTCTCATAGGCGTATCCGGTCAGCACGACATCGCTCGTGCACCTGCCCAGGCCAACCCTTGAGTCAAGCCTCGCCCATCCATAATGGGTTTGGCCATCGATGGAGAACGCGAAGCCAAGATAGAGCTCTTTAACGTCGAGCCAAGAACCGGAGG